>CAXTSA010000151.1:0-7006 GCA_964246755.1 uncultured Acidobacteriaceae bacterium | reverse complement strand
GATCAACACCGTGTTGTCGCCCGCAACGGTCCCCACCACCTCGGGAATCCCGGCATAGTCAAGCGCCGCCGCCACCGGCTGTGCGCTGCCCATCACCGTGATGAGCACGAGCAGGTTCCCCGCCTGCTTCACGCGCAGGCCGAAGCTCACCAGCAGATCGCCAAGCGCCGGCAACTCGTCCTCGTCCTGCTCGCCGTTGCCTCCATTGCCGGGTAGCGCATAGCCGTCCGGGCCCTTCATCAGCTGCAGCTCGCGGATATCGCGCGACAGCGTCGCCTGCGTCACCTGGAAGCCGCGGCGGGCCAGCTTGCGCCGCAGCTCGTCCTGGCTCGCCACCGTGGCGGCGGTAATCATGGCGCGGATCGCGGAATGGCGTTCGGCTTTATTCTCGGAAGCAGTCATAGGGAGGTGCTTGGCAGAAGGTGAGGCGGCGCGCGATGGCCACTGAATAAAAATACGCTCCGGTGTATAACTATGCAAGTAGCGGATCTTTCCCGCGGCATTTCGAATCGAGCTGCTTCTGCTTTTCCTCGTCCTGCTCTGCGTCCTTTCGCCTGTCCCGCGGGTTAGACGCGAGCAGAAGGGCAAGGGCGAGCTTGGCGGGGTGGCTTCTGGCCGCAAAGGGGCTAAACCCTCCCGACTGCTGAAGCCCAGGAAAACGGGGCTGCGATGCGGCTCAAAGGCAATCGAAACAACTCCCGCGATTCGCGGAAACGAGGTCGTATAGTTGGACATGGGCCGCCACAAAACCACTCACCCGCTCCCTGCCTCGTCTCGTTCGGGCTCCGATTCGCCTGTGGAGGGCGTCCCTGCCGGCCTAAGCGCCGCGGCAGGATCCGGCTCCGCCGCCGGCTGCCACTCCACCGGGCTCTACGACCCATGCTTCGAGCACGAGAGCTGCGGCGTCGGTTTCGTCGCCACCCTCTCGGACGTCCCCTCGCACACCATCCTCGAGCAGGCGCTCGTTGCCCTCGGCCGCCTCGCCCACCGCGGCGCCATCGCCGCCGACGGGCTCTCGAGCGACGGCATCGGCATCTGCACGGCGATCCCGCGCGAGCTGCTGCTCGCCTCCTGCGGCCTCACGCTCTTGCCCGCGCAGCCCCTCGCCGTCGGCGTCGTCTTTTTCCCGGCCGATGGCGCTGAGTCCCACCACAACCTCGAAGACGCGCTCGCCCACCAGGGCTTCGAAGTGCTGGCCTGGCGCAACGTGCCTACCCGGCCTGAAATCCTCGGAGAAATCGCCCGCTCCACCATGCCGGTTATTCGGCACGTCCTGCTCACCACCGCAAACCCCGACAAGATCGAGCGCCGCCTGTACCTGGCGCGCAAGGATTTCGAGCGCAGCGGCACCGGCTCCCACAACCCCGGCTACGTCTGCTCGCTCTCCTCGCGGACCATCATCTACAAGTCCATGTGCTCCGGCCGGCAGCTGCCGCACTTCTATGCCGACCTCTCAGACCCCCGCTACACCACGTCCTTCGCTATCTTTCACCAGCGCTACGCGACCAATGTCGCGCCCTCGTGGGACCGCGCGCAGCCCCTGCGCACGCTCGCCCACAACGGCGAGATCAACACCGTCTGGGGCAATCGCGCGCGCATGGACGCCCGCGCCGCCACACTGCCTGAGGAGCTGAAGCCGATCCTCTCGCCCGACGGCTCCGACTCCACCTCGCTCGACGAAACCGCCGAGCTGCTCTCGCACAACGGGCGCTCCATCGCCGAGTCTCTCCGCCTGATGCTGCCGCCCGCCCAACACAGAAAGCAGTCCGCTTTCTTCGCCTATAACGAGGACTCGATCGAGCACTGGGACGGCCCCGCGGCCGTCGTCTTCACCGACGGGCGGCTCCTCGGCGCCGTGCTCGACCGCGTCGGCCTGCGTCCCTGCCGCTTTTTCGTCACCGACGATAATCTCGTGGTCGTCGGCTCCGAAGCCGGCCTGGTCGACCTCGACCCGGAGCGCGTGGTGCACTCGGGCCGCCTCGGCCCCGGGCAAATGCTGTGTGTCGACCTCGATGAGCACAAGCTCTATGAAAACGACGAGGTGCAGGAGGTTTTCGACGGCCGCGCGCCCCAGTACGAGCCGCTGCTCAACGACCGCACGCTCCCCTCGGAGGCTCTCGGCGTCCCGACCCCGGCAGACGAGCTGCTGCGTCTGCAGCGGGCTTTCGGCTACACGCGCGAAGATGTCCGCATGGTGCTCGAACCGATGGTGGCCGAGGGCAAGGACGCTGTCTGGTCCATGGGCGACGATACGCCGCTCGCCCCCATGGCGCGCGCCCCCCGGCCGGTCTACGCCTACTTTCGCCAGCGTTTCGCCCAGGTCACCAACCCGCCTATCGACTCGCTGCGAGAAGCGGTCGTCATCCAGCTCCACACTCGGCTCGGCCCCTGGCCACACCTGCTCGACAACCACGCCCGTCTCACCGGGCTCTCGCTCGCCTCACCGCTACTCTCGCTCGGCCAGATGGAGGCGCTGCGCACACGCCGCCATTCTCTACGTGACGAACTGCCCCTGGCCGTGCTCGACTGCCTGCTCGCGCCCGGCACCACACTCCAAACGACCCTCGACGAGCTCGCGGCAAAGGCCGCCGACCTGGTCCGCGGCGGCGCGGCCATCCTGCTGCTTTCCGATCGGGCCGCCGACGCCCGGTCCCCATGGCGCTCGCACTCGGAGCCGTGCACCACTCGCTCATTCGGGCGGGGCTCCGCACCAAGGTTGGCCTCGCGGTTGAGGCGGGCGACTGTCGCGACGTCCATCACCTGGCCGTGCTCATCGGCATGGGCGCGGGCGCGGCCTGCCCCTGGCTCGCGCTGGAAACGGCTCGCGCCTCTGACCCCGGGACAGGCGAAGCCAATCTGCTCAAGGCCTTCAACAACGGCCTGGCCAAAGTCATGTCGAAAATGGGCATCTCCGTGCTCGACAGCTACCGCGGCGCCCATCTCTTCGACTCGATCGGGCTCGACCACGCCGTCATCGACCAGTGCTTTTTCGGCACGCCCGCCCCTCTCGGCGGCATCGGCTACGCGCAGCTTGAGGCCAGCGTGCGCGCCAACTGGGCCGGATACTCCGCGGGCACGCCCGCTGCTGCTACACAGACCGCGATCGCCGTCCCCATGGAAACCCCGGTCGCCGTTGCCGCCGCACCTGCTCAAGCCCAGAATCTTCCCAATAAAGACCTGCCCGACTTCGGCTGGATCCGCTTCCGCAAAGGCGGCGAGCCCCACTCCTGGCAGCCCTCTACCGTGCGCCTGTTGCAGACCGCGATGGGCAGCACCGCCCGCGCCGTCACACCCGCACCTGCTCCCGGAGCAGCCTGGGCAGCTTTCCGCACACAGTCTGTCGAGAAAGAGCCGGCCAACCTGCGCGACCTGCTCGCCTTCCGCTTCGCGGGCCGGCCGCTTCCGCCCGAAAGCCTGGAGCCTAAGCAGGCCATCCTCCGCCGCTGTATCGCCAGCGCCATGTCCCTCGGCTCGCTTTCGCCGGAAGCGCATCAGACCGTGACCGCAGCCATGAACATGCTCGGGTGCCGCTCCAACACCGGCGAGGGCGGGGAAGACCCAGCCGTGTACCAGGCCGACTCCCGCTCCGGCGTTCCGGTTGAGCTCGACCTAGTCGGCCGCAAGGTCCCCCCCAGCCTGCTCAACAACAAAACCAAGCAGATCGCCTCGGGCCGCTTCGGCGTCACGGCCGAGTACCTGCGCAACGCCGAGGAGATCGAAATCAAGATCGCGCAGGGCGCCAAGCCCGGCGAGGGCGGCCAGCTTCCCGGCCACAAAGTCACCGGCCTCATCGCGCGTCTGCGTCACGCCCAGCCCGGTGTCACGCTCATCTCCCCGCCCCCGCACCACGACATCTATTCCATCGAGGACCTCGCCCAGCTCATCTATGATCTCAAGCGCGTCAACCCCCAGGCCACGGTCGGCGTCAAGCTGGTTTCGGAGTTCGGGGTGGGCACCGTCGCGGCCGGCGTCGCCAAGGCCTACGCCGACTACATCGTCATCGCCGGCAACTCCGGCGGCACCGGCGCCTCGCCCCTCTCCAGCATCAAGTACACCGGCTCTCCATGGGAGCTGGGCCTGGCCGAAGCCCAGCAAACCCTCGTGCGCAACGGCCTTCGCCCGCGCGTCCGCCTGCGGGTCGACGGCGGCCTGCGCACCGCGAACGACCTGCTAATCGCCGCCATGCTCGGCGCCGACGAGTTCGCCTTCGGCACCGCCGTCCTCGTCGCCATCGGCTGCGACATGGCCCGGCAATGCCACCTCAACACCTGCCCGGTCGGCATCGCGACCCAGCGCGAGGACCTCCGCGCCAAGTTCCGCGGCAAGCCCGAACACATCGTTCTCTTCTTCGAGGAACTCGCCCGCGACGTGCAGGCCCTGCTCGCCCGCCTCGGCCTCCCGTCCATTGAGGCCGCGATCGGCCGCGCGGACCTGCTCGAACAGGTGCGTGAAGCCGGCGGCCTCGATCTGCGACCCATGCTCGTCGTGCCCGGCATGGAAAACCTGCGCTGGGCAGGCGCCCGCAATGACCGGCCCGAAAGGCCTGACGAGCGCCCCATCGACGACGCCTGGATCGAACCGGCGCTGACTGCTTATGCAGCCAACCAGCCGTTCTGTTGGAGCGGCACCGTAAGCAACAAGGACCGCACCCTCGGAGCGCGCCTCTCAGGCGAGCTTGCGCTCGAGCAGGCTCGCCGCCGGCACCGGGGCGATGGAACCCACCCGGCGTTGTGCTTCGAGCTCACCGGCGTCGCCGGTCAGAGCTTCGGAGCCTTCGCAACCGCCGGGCTCTCGCTGGTGCTTGAAGGCTTGGCCAACGACTTTGTCGGCAAAGGCCTGTGCGGCGGCGAGCTCGTCCTCCGGGGCCAGGGCCGCGCCGCCCGCGAGAGCGAGCTCCACGTCATCTTGGGCAACGTCGCGCTGTACGGAGCTACCAGCGGCTCGCTGTTCGCCGCCGGTCGCGTGGGCGAGCGCTTCGCGGTGCGCAACTCAGGCGCGCTCGCCGTGGTCGAGGGCGTAGGCGACCACGGCTGCGAATACATGACCGGCGGCACCGTCGCCGTCCTCGGACGCACAGGGATGAACTTCGGCGCCGGCATGACCGGGGGGCTCGCCTGGGTCTACGACGAGGACGGCAGTTTCTTAGAGGATGGCCGCTACCATTCCTCGTTTTTGACAGCGGAGCCATACGCCGCGCTCGACCCCGGAGCGCAGTCCGCTATCCGCGAACTCATCGCCCTCCATGGCGAAAAAACCGATAGCACCCGGGCCGCGTCTCTGCTCGCGAACTGGGAGGAGCTTGCGCCGAAGCTGGTACGACTGACCCCTCTGCCGCAGGCGTAAAAACAAGACCCCCTGCGCGGGAAGCGCCCACTTTGTGGAGTGTGGCTTGGTGCTCGCAGCGCGAGCCGATGTGGCCCTCCCGTCGGTCGGAGATGGACTTCGTCACGTCTAGCAACGCGAGGCCCACGAAAGCACCCAGGCGTTGGAGGGGGTCTCAAGGTTTGTCCCCCCCGCCTCTGCTCGCGTAAAGTTATCCCCGTATGTCAAGCAAGAACGCCCCTGCCTACCAGACCGTCAACGACATCTTCTACACGGTCGTCGATTCAGGTTCCTCCGACGTCATCCGCGCGCAAAGCAAAGATGGAACCTGGACCTCGATCCCGAGCGCCGAGCTCTACGCCCGGGTTCGCGCCCTCGCCGCCTCGCTCGAGCGCCTGGGCCTCCGCAAAGGCGACCGCGTCGCCCTCATCAGCGAAAACCGCTGGGAGTGGGCCGTCTCTGACTTCGCCACGCTTGCCTTGGGCTTGGTCAACGTTCCCATGTTCCCCACCCTCCAGGCCCCGCAGATCGGCGAGCTCTTGCAGCACTCGGGCGCTCGCGTCGCCATCGTCTCCACGCGCGCGCAACTCAAAAAAATTGAAGCAGTGCGCGCGCAAACAGCTCTCGAACACGCAATCGTCATGGACGACGAAGCGGCCGGTGAAAACGCGATCGCCTTTTCTTCATTCCTTGCGGAAAAACAGCAGGGAAGGGATGCGGCCTTTGACGCCCAGGCCCAATCCATCGGCAAAGACGATCTCGCCTCCATCATCTACACCTCCGGCACCACCGGCGAGCCCAAAGGCGTCATGCTGACGCATGGCAATCTCGCCTCCAACGTCAACTATTCCCTCCGCGAGTTCAGCTTCTCGGGCCCCCAGCGAACCGTCTCGTTCCTGCCCCTCTCGCACGTCACCGCCCGCCATGCCGATTACGCGCTCTACTCGCTCGGCTTCTCCATCGCCTACTGCCCCACCATGGACAAGCTGATGGGCGCGCTCAAGACCGTTCAACCCACCCTGATCGTCTCTGTCCCGCGCGTGTTTGAAAAAGTCCGCCAGGAGGTCGAGCGGCGTTCCCGCGGTTCGGCGGTCAAAAGCGCCATCGTCCGGTGGGCGCTCGGAGTCGGCAAGCGGAACGAGCCGGCCATCCTCGCCGGGCGCATCCCTGCCTCGCCCCTCTGGAAGCTCGCCGACAAGCTCTTCTACAGCAAAGTCCGCGCTATCTTCGGCGGCGAAGTTCGCTACTTCATCGCCGGCGGGGCCCCGCTCGGCCCCGATACCGCCCACTGGTTCGCCCAAGCCGGCATTCGCATCCTCGAGGGGTACGGCCTCACGGAAACCTCGCCGGTTATCGGCGTGAACACCCCGCCGGCCTATCGCCTGGGTAGCATTGGGAAGCCGCTGCCGAATCTCCAGCTCAAAATAGCACCTGACGGCGAGCTCCTGGTCAAGGGCGAAAGCGTCTTCTCCGGCTACTGGCAAAGCCCAGCGCTCACCGCACAGGCCTTCGATGAGCAAGGCTGGTTCCTCACCGGCGACATCGCCGCCCTCGATGCCGATGGTTTCCTCGCGATCACCGACCGCAAAAAGGAGCTCATCAAGACCTCCGCGGGCAAGTTCGTAGCGCCGCAGCCCATCGAGGGTAAGCTGAAAGCCGACCACCTCGTAGGCCACGCGGCAAT
>CAXTSA010000150.1:6430-7022 GCA_964246755.1 uncultured Acidobacteriaceae bacterium | reverse complement strand
TGACGATGATGAAGTTGTTTTTATTCGGCTGGTTCAGGAACAGGTCCTCCGCCAACTTCGGCGGCACGCCGCTGTCCGGATTGATCACAATCAGGCGGCGCTCGCGCCCAAGATCGGTGGCGATGCGGCCCACCTCAGGCAGCGCCATTACCGATTGGTACGCCCGCTTGCTCGACGGCGCGAACGCGGCAGTGAGCCGCCGCTCGATCTCTTCATGGATTCTCTCTTCCGGGGCCTGCTCGCCGACACTTGCCAGCCGCTTCTCGATGGTCTCATTCGGCGAGTAAAAGAGCCTGCCCTCGCGCGGATCGCGATGCAAGTGGTAGCCTTCCTCAAGTTTCGAAATAGCAGCTTCAAACTCTGAGGCCAGCCTTCCCGGAGCTACCAGGTATTCAATCGCCTGCTGAGGCGGTAGACCGGTCGTGTCATCGACATTGGACTTAAGAGAGGCGGCTAGGAGGATGTTGGCCGCCTGCGTGCCAGCATCCGAGCCAAGCTGGCGGTTGACGATTTCGGCCTTCGCGTTGCCGCCTTGAGCGATGTCCTCGGTAATGGCTGGAAGGAGTCCCGACTCTGAAAAGGGCAAATCCGT
>CAXTSA010000150.1:0-6420 GCA_964246755.1 uncultured Acidobacteriaceae bacterium | reverse complement strand
GGTCCATATGCTGCACCCCGATGAGGTGCACAGCGCCGGGACGCCCGTCACGCCAGACGCAGCGGATAATGGCGCTCATTAGCGAGAGCAAGCCGCGCGTCTTGCGGAACTTCTCATTATTTTGGAAAAGAGAAATAACCTCCCGGAGACTTGGCTGGAAGGGATGGCAGTTGCGGATTTTCTCCGCATACTGTTCCGGAGTCCCGGCCACCGCCTTGGACCTCACCGCTTCGTCCATGGCGGACGCGTAGGCCTGCGCGACCTCCTCAACCTGGTCCGGCGTCGCGAGCCGGGCGAACAGCCGTTTTTTCATGATGGCGAAGATTTCATCCGTATTGAGCGCCACCGGTTCGATTTTCTGCGCGCTTCGCTCCGCCTCGTCTTCCATGGTCGAAAACATCTGCGTTAGCGCGCGGGACTCTTCGCCGTAGGAACGGGTGAGGCTGGAGGCGATCAGCACGCACCGCGGCAGCTTTTGGGCGGCTACGCGAAGGTTTGCCAGGGCATACTCGCCGAGCGAGGCCAAGCTGCCCTGCGCAATCGGAACCGCGTGCGCCATTCGGAACCACGGAGCCATCTCGTCGATCAGGATAACCGTGGGCTCATCCCCGATCAGCTCCCTCCAGGCCTGCTCGTCCGGCGCTTTCGGCCCGCTGATCCAATGCCGGTTGAACGGCGTGTCCTCCCTTCCAAGCTGGTGAGCGATTTCGCCCCAGAAATAGTGGTCAGGATTGTTGCGCCCCGAGAATGCCACAACCCGTGCTGCCCCAAAGCCCGTCGGCTGCTGGATTCCCGCCTCGTCCAAAACCCTTTGCCGCACGGTCGGGGACTTCGCGACCAGTGCAAACGAGACCATCAGGTGTGTTTTACCGCCGCCCATCGCCTGCGTAAGCAGAAAGTCGGACTGCTGGCTTCGCCCATCCAGACGCGCCAAACCGGTTTCAAAGAGCTTCCTCATCCCCGCCGTTACGTGATTGCGGGCGAAAAAGGCTTCTGTGTCCTGCTCCGCCGCATTCACTGCGAGAGCAATGTCTTCGATGTCGGCCCGCCCGTCGGGCTGTAGAACATGATCGTGCGGCTGGCAGCAGTCTCGAATGGTCAAAAGCATTGAAATCCTTTGCTGATTAGCCTCGACTGGAACGAGGCGAATGGAATCTGTGGTGGCTGGGCATTCTGAACGACGGGGTCAGTCGACTTGCGCTCAGTGCCGGATTCGTTTTCGACAGATGTTTTCAGTCGCTTCGTGACCGGCTCTCCTTACCACCCCAGGAAGCCTCGGCTCCCTAGCATCGTACCGCGACCCGCCAAGCGCGGTATTCGGAAACGGGCCGGGAATCTGCGGTCCATGTGACAGAGGTAATCCGGGCGACTCCAGGCCGCCCTGACCGTACGGTTATGCGGTCCCAGCTCAAGCATTCGCAGGACATGCACACGATTCGGCGGCGTGATTTTGGAATTTACTCCAGTGCTTCCAGGGTGCCCTCGCCCCCTGATCCGAGCCTAAGCAGGAAGTAGAACTTGCCCCCCAGATTGAGTTTGTTCCAATTCTCCTCAATAGCGACGGCAATCTGTTCTTCGGTTAGATCAGCAACGTCGATAAGAGACGCTTCCGCTTCTGCCGCAGCTATTCTGTGATGTTCCGGTCGCCGCGTGACTAGCACGCGTTGTGCCAGCGCTATTTGACGCTGTTCCTCGGCGAGCCCCGGAGACAACGGAAACGCCCAAAAGTTTCGGTCGCGCAGTTGCCGCTCGACTTGCTCCAGTCCCTCGTCGAGCAGCAAAATGGCGTGGTAAGAATCGACATCTGCGGGGTCGCAGGCCCGGAAATTAGTCCGCATTGTGGGTTGCCTTTGGTCTGCCCAGCGTTTGTAGATTGCCTATCGATGCCGCTTGGAGGATCGCACGAGCTACGTAACGCGAAACCAAAGAAACGTGTGCGCCCATTTGATTCGAGCCCGAGCCAGCAGGCGGGACACCGTTGCCGGATGGACGCCGAAGAGGCGAGCAGCTTCGGCAGCGCTCTTTGCCCCCATCGTGACTGAACGAGTGATCTCGTTTTCCTGATGGGCGCTGAGTTTCCGGCGGCGGCCTCCGACACGGCCCTGAAATCGCGCCAATTCCAGCCCGCTGCGGGTCCGCTCGCGCACCATCTCTCGCTCATACTCCGCAAAAGTCGCGAGCAATTGCAGGAGCATGCGTCCAGCAGGACTGGTCGTGTCGATCGCCTCCGTTAGGCTGCGGAACCCTGCTCCAGTCTCCCGCAACTGCTCCATGATATGGAGCACGTCTCGAAGGGACCTGGAAAGGCGGTCAAGCTTCCATGTTATGAGAACATCGCCCGGCCGGAGTTGATCAAGCAGACGGTGAAGCTGCGGACGATTCCAACGCCCGCCTGATGCCTGCTCAGTAAAGATTCGTTCGCATCCCGCCGCCTCAAGGGCGGTGGTCTGGGCGGCGGTGTCCTGTTCGCTGGTTGAGACCCTTGCGTATCCCACAGTCATTGCACAACCCTACCGCCATAAGTTCAGGTTTGGCAATTAGGTTGTGCAACTCTAGAACACACGCCAGTGAGGAGGATGGCAGGCGTTGCACAGACGATCGTTTGTGCAACGGTCGAGAGCTGTTCCGTCAAGTCGATCATCGCGCATACAGCTTCAGCGTCAGCTCTCGTTTCTAAATTGCGCCTGCAATTCTCTTCTAGAGACGAGGGACGCGGCGACGTCGCGCAAAACGCGCACCTTAATGGGCAGGCGGGGCAGTCCGCCGGTGCCGCCCGCCGACTCTGGCGTCTCACGTCGGCTTGCACCTGAAGAGCCACCGTTGACCTGACCGCCGCCGAAGGAAGTCCAGGCGGCTTCGGCTGCTTGAGCATAGCTGCAAGGCGGTAGTCCTCCTCTACCAAGCGGTCGCTGCCACTATAAACGAATCGTCGCGAAGAGGCAGCGATCTCTGTGCAGATTGGCTTTCCAGCGTTTTAAATCCCGAACTGAGCTCCCCGCGTCAAATGGCCTGCGCTTGCAAGCTATACGCAATCCAACCGTTTTGCGATGACTAGTCCGCGCGAAGGCTTCACGCCCGCTTGGATCGGCAGCCAGGCTACCGCGTCAACCGGCTTGATCGTGTCGCCTGCCCCTATCGGCTCGTAACGCGCAATCCACTCTCGCGTGCCGTAGTCGTAGTACCCCTTGGCTATCACCCAGCCTACCGCATCGTGATAGTACTCGACCCAGACCACTCCAGATTGACGTACGCTAGGTGAGTCCTGCTCTTGCAGCTCGGATAGCTGGTCGCGAGTGAGTTGACGATCGATCTCGCGCCAGCCTTCGAATTCACGTTCCACCCGAACTTGCCGGAGCATGGCTTGCCTGCGGGCAAGCCATGTACATGCGGGCGCTTCGGTGGTGTGGGGCATTTCTTCCGAATGTAAAGTTGTGCGTACTTCGCGCATATTGCACCTCCTGAAAAGATGTTCAGAAAGCGCAATTTCATGCCTCGCGTCAACTACAACAACTGTCTGCGGACGTGCTCCACTGCGGAAGCTTTCTTCTTGCTGCAACGCGCATCAGGGGAACTGCCCGCCCTTCCAAGTTCGAGAGGCGGGCGGCTCGCGAGGCCGAAGTCAAACGGCCTCCACCTCTCGCTCGACGTCATCGGCGTTCTCGGAATCCGAATCGTCTTCGCTGTACGCGTTGTGGTCGCGCACGATGGCCGCCCAGTGATCGCAGAGCATCCGCCCGGGATCGGCGGCCTGCGTGATCCTGTCTCGCCATCTGATGCCGACTGCATCCAGGGCACCTTCTCGGTCAAGCCCAGTCTCGGCCCCCAGCGCGCGATAGAGCGCGCGATACTGCTCATAAATCGTTGCAACTACGCGGGGCAAGTCCACGACCGACACCGGCCTGCCGCAGGCGGTGGTGAGGAGTTTTGACGCCTGTGCACAACAGGGTGGGCCCGCGTAAACATACCAGCGGTTGGAGCTGTATTGCGTCGAGACTATATAGTTGTCGGGCAGCAGAGCACGGACGCGAACGCGAGTGTCATGCGCCTGCTCGTGAGTCTCGTGCTGGTAGCTTGCCTCCCCATCGAAGCTCTGCACCCAATATGGAACTGGAAAAAAGGAGTCTTCGTGTTGGTCGAGATCGTCGAGGATCAGATCGCGCCAGCACTCCAGGGCGTCAGCAATCTCGTCTGGAGAAGGGAGTGAATCACCCAAATCGGTGTCGGGAGCGTATAGCTGGATCGCCAAAGCCGCTCGGTGCTCCTGCGGCACAGAATCAAGTAGCGCCGCAACGTGTCGCTCTCGGAGCGCCCGAACCATGTCCTCATAAGACGGCTCCGACGTGTACGGATCTTCAGCGGCTTCCGCTCGGTCTAATGGTGGCGGCATCTCCGGCTCAACTGACCGAGCCGCTTCGCATCGCGAGAGCACACCCGGCGCGCGAAAGCAGAACTGTACCGATGCAGAGCATGGGACTCCGCCGGTCGTCTGCTCGGCTTTAAAAGGTTGAGGTTGAGGCGAGCCGGACGCTGAAGACGCGCGCGGCAGGGACTGGAAGCTTTGTCTCACGATGTACTCCCGAGGCCAGCGTGCGCCTCGTGCTGGTAAATACCGATGGTGGCACTGCGCCGGGGATAATGGATGCGTTTTGCACACCGGCTGTTTGGTACTGGCCGCATTGGCCATGCCTTGTACGTACTCGTTGCCCGCGTCGTACCCTCAGCGGTACCCGCCTGGTACCCAGGTATGCGTGGGTACGTAGCACATTGTTCGAAGCAGGAAGTTGGAAGCTCGGAGAGCTACATGTATGCGGGCCTTCCCTGGCCCCTTCTTCACATCTGTAAAGGCAAGGCAACAACTGCAAGGCAGCGCTCTCGCCCGTTGCCCACCAAGAAAGCTAGCCGGTTCCTGCGCGCGTCTTGCCTCAAGCAGACTTACAGGCCTCTGCCGACATTGACAACAGCACCGCCCGCGCCCCTCGCCTTATCCCCCAACTGATAAACAGGCTCGCGTCCGCTCCGGTGGTATTGATTCACAGCCTCGACCAGGCCGGAGCCCGACCTTGTACACGCACCTCCTGAGCAATTGCAGTTTTTGTCTGAGCGCCTCCACTAAATGGCAAGCATCACAGTCTCGATTGTGTTCTGTCCTCCAATACCCAGCGCTCGCCGTGCCAAACTCCTCTGAGGCAGAGGACATCGCCGTAGGCTGGAGCCGCTGATGTATATTCTGGGAGCTTATCGAGATTGGACGCAGAACTATCTTTCGGTGACCACGTCCTGCGTCGAGCGGGTGCACAAACCCACGGACCGCGACGGCGCAAAGCGCGAGCGCGTCCGCAGGAGCTACCGTCGAACAAGCTTGCCGGATAAACAAGATAGGCTCGTCGAAATGGACGCGGAGTGCGCTCTCATGTATTTGTGCCTGGTCGCTCACGCAGACGACCTCGAAGTCGACCGCACTTACTGCCTGGTCACCGTCGACACTCTAGCGCAATGGACGGGGCTCGGCCACAGCAAAGCAGAAAGCGTCAAAGCCAAGCTGCGCGACACTTGATGGATTGTGAGCGAGTCCCGGCCCAACACCAGCAATCGCACCTGGATTCATCGTGCACCGGGCAACTGGGCCCAACAAGAGTACGACGAGAGTAGGGACAAGAGTCGTTTAATTGACCCCTCAAGCAAGCCCGACGCCAGCACCAACGAAGCCTCTGCCATGCAGACGTCCGTATCCCCACACCTATCTCCATCTCCGACGAGCCGCGCAACAGTGCAGAGACGCCGGAATCCGAGGAGTGGCTAAAAAAACGTCGAAAGCGCGGCGAATCAGGCGCGGATCGACAGCACGCGGTTGTTTGCGATATCCTGCCGCGACCCCGATTCACTGGAAAGACAGAACAAGTTTTGTTATGAGACCGAGGAGGAGGCACAAGCCACCTGTGATCGGGTCCAGCGCGTCATCCCGCGAGACTGCATGGCGTTGACAATCTGCTCGAATGATGAGTGGTATGCCGTCGTCGGGCAGAGTATGACCGTGATAGCTTCCAAGCAGCTCTCCCTCCACTCCGAGCAGGACTACATCGTCGGCAAGCTGCCACCCGTAGATGGTGTTCGCTCGGATCACCAATGGTTTGCAATTATGAACGTTTTCTGCTTGGGAACGCCGCTAGCGACCAAATGGCTCCAAAAGTTGAAGCAGGCGAAAAATCCTCCAGCTATGCTCTACCGATTATTTCCCGAAATTGCCGCAGATTATGTCCGCTTGAAAGGATTGCAGTGAAGCAGAGGAAACGTGCGGCTAATCGCGAGGCGGCTAAGACGCCGGAGTTCAACGATCCTGCTGCAGTTTCCGTTGAACAGGTCTTAAATGGTTAATGCTAATCGACGAAGAGCGACGAGGGTCTGGGGGCAGTGTCCGAAATC
>CAXTSA010000149.1:0-7036 GCA_964246755.1 uncultured Acidobacteriaceae bacterium | reverse complement strand
GCCGGCGTCCACTTCGGACACCAGACCAAGCGTTGGGACCCGCGCATGAAGGAGTACATCTTCGGTGAGCGCAACGGGATCTACATCATCGACCTGCAGAAAACCCTGAAAATGTTCAAGGAAGCGTCGAAATACGTGACCGACCTGACCGCGACCGGCAAGGTGATCTTGTTCGTCGGTACGAAGCGCCAGGCGCAGGACGCGGTCGCTGAGGAGGCGAACCGCTGCGGGATGTTTTACATCAACCAGCGCTGGCTGGGCGGCCTGCTCACGAACTGGATCACGGTGCAGAAGTCGGTGAAGCGGCTCCAGGAGTTGGACGAGATGGCCACCGACGGCCGCTATGATCTGCTTACCAAGAAGGAAGTCATCAAGCTTGAGCGGGAGCGCAAGCACCTGCAGGCGAACCTCGCCGGTATCAAGAATATGAAGCGCCTGCCCGACGCGCTGTTCATCGTCGATTCAAACGCGGAAGCGATTGCCGTCAAAGAAGCCCGTAAACTGGGGATTCCCGTCGTCGCGGTTGTCGATACGAACTGCGATCCCACGGTGGTGGACTATGTCATTCCTGGCAATGACGACGCCCTTCGCGCGATACGCCTGTTTACCTCGAAGATCTCGGACTCGGTGATCGAAGGGGTGCAGATGGCCACGGATAAACAGTTTATGGATATCGCCGGTGTTGCGCCCGAAGCGCAGTTCACCGCCGCTACATTCGAAGATGGCAGCTTGGAAGCCGGCGCGGATTCGCCGGCCGCGGATGCAACCGAGGGTGATGTGGAAGTGGTCGACCTTGAGTCCGCGCTGGGCGGCGGCATTCGCAAGGCTCCGGCTGGGGTCGGTGCGATTACCGAGCCGGAAGCGGCTGAAGGCACCGTCTAAGCGAGTGTCCCAGGGACGTCTCTTCAGCGAGGGCGTGGTGCCGGATACTTGGCGCCGCGCTTTCGTTGCGTAGGATTGCCTACAGATTAGGAACGAAGACCGCGCCCGGCTATTTGGGCGCACGCGAGGGAATCAAGGTGGCAGCAGTGAGTGAAAAGATCGATGCAAAGCTGGTCAAGGAGCTCCGTGAAAAATCCGGTGCCCCCATGGGCGACTGCTTGAAGAGCCTGCAGGAAGCCAAAGGCGACATGGAGGAAGCTTTCGTGATCCTGCGCAAGCGGGGAATGGCGTCGGCCGCTAAGAAGGCCTCCCGCGGAACCAATGAGGGCGCAGTTGGCACCTACATCCACGCGGGCGGCAAGATCGGCGTCCTGGTGGAAGTGAATTGCGAGAGCGACTTTGTCGCCCGCACGGATGACTTTCAGGAGCTGCTTAAAGACATCGCGATGCATATCGCGGCGACCGATCCTCGTTACATTCGACGCGAAGACGTGACGGATGCGGACCTCGCGCGCGAGAAGGACATCTATCGCGCCCAGGCGGCGGAAACCGGCAAGCCCGCGCCTGTGATTGAGAAAATCCTCGAAGGCAAGATGAGCAAGTTCTTCGAGGAGGTTTGTCTGCTCGAGCAGCCGTTTATCAAGGAGCAGTCGATCACCATCAAGGAAATGATCGCGCAAAAAGTAGGCAAGCTGGGCGAGAACATCACCGTGCGCCGGTTTGCGCGCTTCAAGGTCGGCGATCCTGTCTGGACGGTCGCCCAGGTTGCAAATGAAGCGAAGACGGAAGGCGTGTCCGCTTCTGAGTAAGTTGTTTCCATCGTGAGAACAAGGCTCGGGCGTTTGCCTGGGCCTTTTTTCCTGGGCGGACACCGCGATGCGAGATGCTCTCATCGTAATGACGCAGCAGCCGAGTCGCGCGGAAGCGGGCGACTTTGCCGGCAACGAAAGGGAATCTGATGGCAGCTGTCCTTCGCGCCGCATTCGGCTATTTCTTTTTGGTCTTCATGGTCCGCATCGCCGGCCGGCGCCCCGGCAAGCAGATGAACCCGTTCGAGTTCGTGCTGATCTTTTTCATCGGGGGACTCACGCTGACGTTCGTCGTTGCCGATGACCGCTCCCTCACCAACGCGTTCACGCAGATTATCGTTCTGGCGGGCTCTCACTTGCTGCTGGTCCTGCTGCGGCAGCATTTTTCTCGCATTGCCCGGCTGCTCGACGGCACACCGCTGGTGCTGCTGGAGCACGGCAAGTGGCGCGAAGAAATCATGCACGGAATGCTCATCGGTGAGGATGACGTGATGACCGCGGCGCGCGACAAGGGCGTGTCCTCGCTCGATAAGATTGACTATGCCGTACTGGAGCGCAATGGGGAGATCACCATCTTCACCGCGGAGCAGTAGAAGGGAACGGAATCTCTATGGAATCGCCCACAGCACCGGTCAAGGACTTCGTCGCCAAGGTTGGAAACGACCTCGCGGTCGGCGAAGATCTTGAATTTCAGCGCCGCTGGTGGCGCTTCGAGCGATGGACGTGGATCTTCTTCGCCATCCTCGTGCTGCTCGATCTGGCCGGCGTCTTTGGACGGGGCCCTGCGGCTAACGCGCACAGAGAGACGGCGGACGGGGCGATGAGCGTGAAGTACGAACGTGTCGAGCGCTTCAGCACCCCCTCGATTCTCACCATTCATTTCGGCGCAAACGCGGTCAGGAATGGAGAGATCAAGCTTTGGGTCAGTGACTCGGTCGTGAAAAAGCTGGGCAATCAACGCATCATCCCACAGCCTTCCAGCTCTGTTACCGCTGAGGACGGTATCGCCTATACTTTTCCCTCCAGCGCACATCCCAGCTCCGTTGAGTTCGCGCTGCAGCCGGCCAGCCCCGGTCTCGCCCACTTCACCATCCGCCTGCTCCCGGGCGGTGTGCCGTCGCAGCCCGGGGACTCGATCACCGCGGGCGTCTTTGTCATGCCGTAAGCGCATTCAGAGAAGAGGTCCATGTGTACACGATCATCCACGCCATCCTCGGCTACTTCTTTCTGCTTTTCGTCGTGCGCGTCCTTTCCCGCAGGCCGGGCGGCCAGCTTACGCCGTTTGAGTTTGTGATTGTTTTTTTAATGGGCGGTCTGATTATTCTCGCGACCGTCGGCGACGATAAATCCGTGACGAACTGCGTTTGCGCCATCATTACGATTGGCCTGATGCACCGGATCACAGCTCGCCTCCGTGCGGGGTTCCCGCGCGCGGGCGCCATCATTGACGGGGTGCCGCTGGTGCTGCTGAAGGATGGAAAATGGCAGCTTGAGCCCATGCACGGCATGCGGTTCGCCGAAGAGGATGTCCAGGCGGTCGCACGCACCCAGGGAATGCGGACCTTGAGCGGCGTGAAATACGCGATCATGGAACGCGTCGGCACGATCAGCATCATCCCCGCGGAGAAGCCGCCGGAGCAACAAGGACCTGGCGGCGAGGCGCAGTAAACCTGTAAAACCGTCTCCAAACGGAAAGGCTGGCAAGCAAGCAATGGCGGAAACGCAGGGGCAAGTGGAGCGCACCATAGAAACGACCGTGCCGGCGCGGCTGGACCGCCTGCCGTTCAGCCGCTGGCATCTCCGGATCGTCATCGCCCTGGGAACGTCCTGGATCCTCGACGGCCTGCAGGTCACCCTCGCCGGCTCGCTCGCCGGTATCCTCGAGGACAAGAACGGCCTAGCCCTCACCGCTCCGCAGGTTACCGCGGGCGCCACGACTTACCTGGCCGGCGCTGTGCTGGGCGCACTGTTTTTCGGCTACCTGACAGACCGGCTGGGCCGACGGAAGCTGTTCCTCGTCACGCTTGCGACCTACTCCCTCGCTACGCTCGCGACGGCTTTGTCCTGGAACTTCGCCAGCTTCGCAATCTTTCGCGCCTTCACGGGGTTCGGCATTGGCGGCGAGTACGCGGCCATCAACTCGGCCGTCGATGAACTGATTCCGGGCAAGGTGCGAGGAACCATTGACCTGATCGTCAACGCCACCTTCTGGCTGGGCGCGATCTTCGGATCGCTGGCGTCGTTCGGCCTTTTAGGCGGGCACATCTTGCCGCAGCGCATCGGCTGGCGCGTGGCCTTCTCTACTGCCGC
The DNA here is from genome assembly GCA_964246755.1 of uncultured Acidobacteriaceae bacterium. GTDB lineage: Bacteria > Acidobacteriota > Terriglobia > Terriglobales > Acidobacteriaceae > EB88. The sequence continues at coordinate 3,035 of CAXTSA010000149.1, read as the reverse complement.
CATCCTGGGGCTGGGAGTGCTGTTTCTACGGCTTGCGGTGCCGGAAAGCCCGCGCTGGCTGATGCTGCGCGGCCGCGAAGAAGACGCGGACCGCATTGTCAGCGGGATCGAAGCCAAGGTAGCTCGCGGCGGCAGGCAGTTGCCCGAGGTCGAAGGCAAACCTCTCAAGCTGGCCGTGCGCGATCACACGCCGCTGGGCGAGGTCTTCGGCAGCATGCTCGGCGACCATCGCATGCGCTCGTTTCTGGCCTTTGTGCTCATGGTGGCGCAGTCGTTCTTCTTCAACTCGGTCTTCTTCACCTACGGATTGATCGTGAAGAAGTTCTACGGGGTGAGCGACGCGCGCATGCCGCTGCACCTGCTTCCGTTCGCAGTCGGCAGTTTTTTTGGACCCATGCTTCTCGGGCCATTGTTCGATCGCTGGGGCCGCAAGCCCATGATCGCCGTTACCTATGGCATCTCCGGCCTGCTGCTCGCGTTGACCATCTACCCCTTTGTGCGCGGAACGCTCACGGCCACAACCCTCGATATCTGCTTCAGCGTGATTTTCTTTGTCGCCTCTTCCGCTGCCAGCGCCGCCTATCTTACCGTCAGCGAAATTTTTCCGCTCGAAATCCGGGCTTTCGCCATTGCGATTTTTTACGCCCTGGGCACGCTTGCCGGGGGGGTGGCAGCGCCGCTTTTCTTCGGCTTCCTGATCGCCTCCGGCTCGCGCGGGCATGTGGCCTGGGGCTACGGACTAGGGGCGGCGCTTATGCTCGCCGGTGCCGTTTGCGAACTGATGATCGGGGTGGAGGCTGCCGGGCGTTCGCTGGAGTCGGTTTCAACTCCGCTGCAGAGCCGGTAAGGTCTCCGGAGGCGACTCGGCGCAACCCCCAGGGCTACCAGCGCAGCAGCACGAGTTGCGAACAGAACCCCGGACCCATCGCGGCCAGAATGCCGTAGCTGCCCGGCTCCGGTCGCCGCTCGCGGATCGTGTCTTCGAGCACAAAGAGCACCGAGGCCGACGAAAGATTGCCCACCTTGCGCAGCGACTCCCAGGAAAGCGCGCACTCCTCCCGCGTCACTCCGGCGGCGTCGGCCATCGCTTCGAGGACCTTCGGGCCGCCGGTGTGCAGCACCCAGGAGGTGATCTGCTCGCGCTCCAGCCCATTCGCGGCTAGAAACTTCGCCAGGTCCTCGGGCAGGTGCTCGCGGATAATCGCCGGCACCTCGGGCGACAGCACGATTTTGAAACCTTCCTCGCCAATATCCCAACCCATCGCGTCTTCCGTGTTGGTGTAGAAGTTGGAAGCTGTCGCGACAACCGTGGGCCCGGCCGTCTTCGGTAGTTTGACCCGGTCGCCGGCAACGATGACGGCCGCCGCGCCATCGCCGAACAGCCCACTCGCGATCAGGTTTGCGATTGAGAGATCGCGTCGCTGCCAGGTCAGAGAGCATAGCTCGACCGACAAAAGCACCGCGATCTTGTCCGGGTAGGCGCGGACGTAGTCGGTCGCCTGCGCGATACCGGAGGCGCCCGCGACGCAGCCCAGGCCGAAGATCGGTGTCCGCCGCACATCTGCCGGCAGGCCCATGCGGTTACACAGGTGCGCATCGAGCGATGGGCTCACCACGCCGGTGACCGTGACGGTCAGCAGCGCGCCGATCTGCTCCTTGCCGAGCCCGGCAGCATCCAGCGCCTGGCAAATGGCCTGCTCGCCCAGTTCCTCGGCCACACGCAGCCATGCCGCATTGAACTGGCCCCAGCGCTTCATCTCCACGTACTCTTCCAGCGGCAGCGCGAAGTAGCGGCCATCCACGCCGACGCGCTGGTGAAATCTCTGCAACAGGGCAGGGTTATCGAGCTCCGCGCTCCAGTGTTTCGCGAGCTCTTCAAAAACCTGTTGCTGGGTGTAGTAGCGAGGGGGCAGGGCAGAGGCGACAGCGGCAATTTGGCTCAACAGAAAACTCCGGCGAAACGGTTCTTAAAACGTTACCCCTTGGATGCTGCGCGGGGGGCGTATCGGCTTCTGTTTGCGTTTACTCAGCCCAAAGGATCGCTCCAATTCGGAACAGCAAATACCTGCGCACCATGGAGCGGTGCCCCGTCGCGGCCAGCTTTGCCCGCAGCTCGTGGCGCGAGTAGGCCTGCCGCACGGAAACCGGTCCGTCATGCCGGGAGAGGCGGCTCGGGTCGACCAGGGAAAACAGCCGGGCCAGCGCGTAATGCACCCGCGTCCGCTCGAGATCGTTGATGACGACTGCTACCCGCGCTACCCGCAGTGCCTCGCCAAGGAACGTCGCCACCTCCGCCGGGGAGAGGTGATGGAGGAACAGGCAGCAGCTCACCACGTCGACGCTCTTCCCGTCCAGCGGAATGGCCAGAGCATCACCCGCGAGCAGCCTGGGTTGCGGTAGGCCGGCGGGCCACTCCGGCGGCAGATGGCTCGCCTGGCGGTCCAGGAGGGTGGCACGGATGACGACGCCGGAGCGCGCAAGGGCGAGCGCGGAGGAGGCCAGAGCGGTCGCCCGTCCGGCGGCTACCTCCAGCACCTCGAGCTGCCGAAGGGTTCCGGCAGCCTCGGCCAGTAACAGCCGGTGCACCCGGTCGCCACCGAACCAGCGGTTTACAAAGCGCAGCGAGCGCAGGGCGCTTTCGACCTCGGCGGGGCTCCCGCTGTCCTCATCCAGCCATTCCTCTGCGGGTTTGCGTGCGAAGGCCAGGTTCGCTCCTTAAGGTAACCCCATGCTACCGGAGAGTGCTTTGGCCCCCGGCGATGCCGTGCGATACTCGGAGCTAATGTACAAGCGTGTAGTGCTCAAGCTGTCAGGGGAGGCGTTGGCTGCCGGCCGAGGATTCGGCGTCGATGTCACCCTGGTACACGAAGTGGCCCGGGAGATTGCCGGTGTCAGCGCAAGCGGTGTGGAAGTCGCGGTCGTCGTCGGCGGCGGGAACTTTTTCCGCGGCGTCGCCGAGCAGGCCAAACATATGGACCGCGTCTCCGCCGACAACATGGGCATGCTCGCGACCGTGATCAACTCGCTAGCCATCC
>CAXTSA010000148.1:0-7041 GCA_964246755.1 uncultured Acidobacteriaceae bacterium | reverse complement strand
GTCCAGATGTGCGCCGGAGCCGTGCAGCTCTGTCGCAATATTGTGGCCGGTGCGATGCGTGAACTGCGGGCCGAAACCGGCAGCGCCGATGATTGCGCGCGCAGCCACATCGGGCTCCCAGCCTGCGATCGGCCGGCCGCTGGCGAACGCCTCCTGCACGGATGCGATGGCCGCATCTCGGGCATCGCGGACCGCGCGGAACACCGCCTGCTCGCGCTCGGAGGGAGCGCGGCCCACGGTGCCGGTCCAGGTGATGTCGTAGAAGATTGCGCCGGGCGAATCTTGCCGGCCCCAGATGTCGACCAGCAGGAAGTCGCCCTCGCGAATTACGCGCGAGCGCTCCGCGGTCGGCTCATAATGCGAATCGGCGCTGTTCTCATTCGCGGAAACGTTGGGACCGTGCTCCCACACAAGCCGCTCGCGGCGTAGAGCATCGGCGAGCCACTGCTGCATGGAGTACTCGGACGGCTCTCGCGCGGCGTCAAGTTCCGCACGGAGCCATCGCCACGCATCCGGCAAAACCGCGTCGATGGCGCGCTGCGCGGCGTAGTGGCTCGCGATCTGCTGCGAGGTAAGCACTGCTTCAAACCGGCTGATAAGATCGGCCGAGCTCACGACCCGCTTGCCCCAGCTCCGCACCAGCTCGACCGTGCCCGCGTCAACCATCGACACATACATGATGGCGTTGCGCGGCGAGTACTGCATCGCGATGCGCGTGTGCCCGGTGAGCATCGCCTGGAGCTCGGCCTCGAGCTCCTGCCATGACGAGTAAGCCTGCTTTGCGCCGGGTAGCGCGTCGAGCCGGCCGGCCTCAATCCGGTGCACCAGCTTCCGCGGCTCGCCGTTTGCCGGAATGAGATAATACCAGCGGCGAGTGACTTGAGCCGCCTGCTACAAGCCAAAAATTCTATACGCGAGCGGGTCGCGCCCGTGGTGGTCATAAAAAAGCCACGCGCCGATACCTTGCTCACGGAGAGCAGCCTGCACTGCGGGGAGATCGAGCTCTGCCATGCGCCGATTGTAGCTTTCTCCGGCTTTCGAGCAATGCTGGTAAGCTCCTGCGAGAACAAGAATTGGGGAGCCCTGTGGCCTGGTATCACTTCACGCATCCTGATGACCCTGCGCTCGATGCGCTTGCAACGCGCTTTCACCTGCATCCGCTGCACCTGGAAGACGCTCGCAGCGAAGGCGAGCGCGTCAAAGTCGAGGGCGCGGGCAGCTACACCTTCGCGCTGCTGAAAACCTTCAAAACGCCACGCAACGAACACGACCCGCTCAAGCGCAAAATCGTCTTGTTCGCAAGCCATGATCAAAACTGCCCGGCGGACGAGAAATTTTTCATCGTGATTGCCGATGCCTCCGTAGCGGAAATAGCGACGGTGCTGCGGCGCGCCGAGGCTGAGCGCGACTGTGGAAACCCCGTGCGACTGCTCTACCTTGTTTTCGATTCGCTGGTTGACTCCTATTTCCCTGAAATCGATGCCCTCGACGATGAACTGGACACGCTGGAAAGCCGGGTCATCTCGCCCGGCCGAAATCTGCTCAGCGATATCTTCGCGGTCAAAGCAAGACTGGTGAATGCACGGCGGCTTCTTGTCAGCACGCGAGACGCGGAGATGCACTTGCAGCGCGACTCCGGCATCCCCATGAACAGCGAGCACCAGCTCTATCTGCGCGACCTCTACGACCACATCTCGCGCCTGCTCGACACGGTCGAAACCCAGCGCGACCTGCTCAACAACGCGCTCGATATTTACCTCTCGAGCATCGCAAACCGCAGCAACGAAGTGATGAAAGTGCTGACGGTGCTCTCGACCATGGCGCTGCCCGCGCTGGTCATCTCGGGCATCTACGGCATGAACGTGAAAGGCCTGCCGTTTATCAACTCAAACCACGCCGCCGAGTTCATCCTGCTGCTCACGACTTTGATCACTGGCGGACTGCTCGCCCTCTTCCGGTATCTCCGCTGGTTTTAACCGATTGCGCATCTTGAAATCCCGTACGTTGAAATCTGTGGACGATCCTCTCAGCAACCCTTACCGGCACGCTCTTTTGACGGAGCAGTCCACCTACGCGATCGGCAACGCGTTCGCAAAGCGCTTTCCGCCCGACGTGATCCCTTTTGCGGCAGTTGTCTCCGGTGACAGTGAATCGTGGGAGGTGCTCTATGCGCTGCTGACTCCCGGAGAATCCGTCAAAGGTTCGGCTTCATCGAGAGCCGCACGATGACGGTCCGGCGAATCCGTCGGACTATTTAAACTCTGCGCAAAGAAAGGCCGCAACCCTGAGATTGCGGCCTTTCCCGTGGTTCGCACGGTCTTAGGCTGTAGCACCCGCCGTAACCGGCTTCGCGGAAGTCAACTCCGCCGCAACCCGCTCCATGGTGAACGCCTCGATCGAGTCGCCCTGTTGCAGGTCCGAGAAGCCCGCGACGCCGACACCGCACTCCATGCCGTTCGTCACCTCGCGCGCATCGTCTTTGAAGCGCTTGAGCGACTGTAGCCTGCCCTTGTAGACCTGCTCGCCCGCCCGCATCACGCGTACTTCGGAGTCGCGCTTGAGCGAGCCATCGGTAACGCGGCAGCCTGCGATCGTGCCGATCTTCGGGATGCGGAAGACTTCGAGCACCTCGGCGCGGCCCAGGTAGTTCTCCTTATAGACCGGGTCGAGCAGCCCAAGCATAGCTTTGCGAATCTCGTCCTGCAGTTCGTAAATAATCGAGTGCAAACGAATCTCCACATTCTCCTGCTCGGCGATGTCGGCCGACTTGCGGTCCGGCCGCACGTTGAAGCCGATGATGATGGCATTCGAGGCGGAAGCCAGCAGCACATCGCTTTCCGTGATGGCGCCAACGCCCGAGTGAATGACCTTGATGCGCACCTTCTCGGTCGACATCTTTTGCAGCGAGTCGGCCAGCACCTGCACCGAGCCCTGCACGTCGCCCTTGATGATCAGCGGCAGCTCCTTCATCCCAGCCTGCTTGATCTGATCGGCCAGCCCTTCCAGCGTCACGCGCGATGATTTCGCAAGCGTGGACTCACGCTCCTTCATCTTGCGGTACTGCGCGATGCCCTTGGCCTTGTCGCGATCACTCACGACGAGGAAGGTATCGCCCGCATCCGGCATCGACTCGAGACCGAGAATCTCGACCGGAGTCGAAGGTCCTGCGATATCGATCGAGCGCCCGCGATCGTCGAACATGGCGCGAATCTTGCCGAAGGTGTTGCCGACTATAAACGAGTCCTGCGCGCGCAGCGTGCCGTTCTGGACGAGAACGGAGGCCACCGCGCCCCGGCCACGATCGAGCTTGGCTTCGACGACGGTCCCGACAGCGGAGCGGCCCGGCGTTGCTTTCAGGCTCGCGATATCCGCAGTCAAGGTGATATTTTCCAGCAGCAGGTCCAGGTTTGTCCGCTTCTTCGCAGAAACATCGACGAAGACCGTATCGCCGCCCCAAGCTTCCGGTACCAGTCCGCGATCGCCCAGCTGCTGCTTCACGCGGTCCGGTTGCGCTTCCGGCTTGTCGATCTTGTTGACCGCCACGATGATTGGCACACCGGCCGCCTTCGCATGGTCGACCGCTTCGAGCGTCTGCGGCATCACGCCATCGTCCGCCGCAACCACGATCACGACGATATCCGTGACCTTGGCGCCCCGAGCACGCATGCGGGTAAACGCTTCATGACCCGGCGTATCGAGGAAAACGATCTCGCGCCCAAAGGCAGGCGAGTCCGGTTTCGTGATCTTCACCTTGTACGCGCCAATGTGCTGCGTGATCCCACCGGCTTCGCCACCGGCGACGTCCGTCTCGCGGATCGCGTCGAGCAGCGAGGTCTTGCCGTGATCGACGTGGCCCATAACAGTGACGACCGGCGAGCGCGGCACCTCGAGTTCATCGATATTCTCCTGCGACAGGATATTCTCGATCGACTCGTTCGCCATCTCGTCTTCGAACGAGATGATTTCAGTGTCCGCGCCGAACTGCGCCGCGACATCCTTGACCAGTTCGCCATCGAGCGACTGGTTGACCGTGACGAAAACGCCACGCATCAACAGGCTCGCGATCAGGTCCTTGCCGCGCACTTCGAGTTTTTCAGCCAGATCCTTGACCGAAATTCCTTCGGTGACGGTGATCTTGCGGGTAATCGGCACCGGCTCGTTCGAGGGCATCGCACCGCCAAAACGCGGCGGCGGATTGAACCCCTTCATCGGGCCTTCCTTGCTCTTCGGGTATTGCTGGCGTCCACGACCTCTTGGGCCAGTCGGACGCGGTGCCCGGGGCGCCTCGCCCATCGGCGGCGGGCCACCGGGAGCGCCACCGACACCGGGGCGCGCACCGAAACCACCCGGACGTGGAGCGCCAAAACCAGGGCGCGCGCCCGGACCGCCTGGGCGCCCCCCAGGGCCGCTCGGGGCGAAGCCGGGACGCGTGGGGTGCATGGGACGACGAGCGCCAGGCGCTCCAGCGAAACCAGGGCCGCCGGGACCGCTCGGTCCGGCATATCCGCCGCTGGCACGCTGTCCGTAGCCACCGCTGGGGCCGGCTCCGGAGCCAGTGGATGGACCGCCTGGGCGGCGGTCGAAAATCGGCCGGCCGCGCTGCACAGAGCCGGGACCGGAACCAGGCGACGCGCTGCTGGACGGCGGAGGGGTGGGACGCGCCACGGGCACGGGCGCCGTATACACAGGCCGAGGCCCGGTCTGCGGCATGATTACCCGGCGCACCGGTACGGCAGGGGCTTCCGGCAGTGCCGGAGTAGCCTCGACCACAGGTTCCGGTGCTGGCGGCGCGGGAGCGGCAACCGGAGCGGGAACCGGAGCCGCGGCAGCCACCTGCGGCGCGGCGGGTGGACGCGCAACCACGACCGGAGCTGTGGGAGCACTGGAAGCGATGGCCGGACGCGGCGGGATTCCCCCGACCGGCGGACGCGCCACAACTGGTCCGGCCGGCGGCTTGGCTGCTATGGCCGGGGGGGCGATAATCTGAGGCGCCTGCCGGGGTTGCGGCACAATACGCCGGGGAGCGGGGCGGCCGTCGCCGGCAGTTGAACCGAAGGCCGGACGCTCGGGTGCAGTGGCAGGCGGTGCTGGTGCCTGCCGGGTAGGGGACGCAGTAGGCGTCTCGGGCGGAGCGACAGCCGGCGACGTCGCGGACATCGGCTCCCGAGCCGATGGTGCGGCAGGAGCGGCAGGAGCGGAACTGGACGCTGGTGCCGGAGACAATGCAGCGGCCGCGGCCGCCATCGGCGAGGCACTTGCAGGCGCAACGCGTACCGTAGGCGGCGGCGCCGCTGCCCCCACGGGACGTGCGGGGGAGCCGCGGCAACAATCGGGCGAGGTGGAGGAGCGGCAGCCGCGGCTTGCCGCTCCTGAATCGCCCGCAGGACATCGCCAGGCTTCGAGACCTTGGACAAATCGATGCTGGGCCGCTCTTCGACCCCGCCATTGCGACGCGCGGATGAGCCTCCACCCGAGCCACGACTACCGCCCCGCGTCAGCGCTCCGCGAACGCGCTCAGCTTCGTCGAGCTCAAGAGAGCTGGAGTGTGTTTTCTTTTCGGTCACCCCGACCGCCGTCAGCACATCCAGAATAGCCCTGCTTTTTACTTCCAGTTCACGCGCCAGATCGTTGATTCGAACCTTACTCATTCGCCCCTTTTATGTTTCATCCAAACCGCTTACATGCTCATTGCTACCTCGGCACGGCGGAGATACCTGCATCCACCATTATTGCGCGAAACAGCGCTTTCTGCTCGGCAGTGTTCCGTGCCTTCAAAAGTTGCCAAAGCGCAGCGCATTATGCGCCGCCCTCGTCCACCTTGGAATCCACCTTGCGTTCATCGCGAGCCTCGTCCAGATTTCCCTCCACAACAGCCTCCGACCGGGCGATTTCTGTATTCGGGTGGTGCTCCCGGATCACCGCGCTGGTATCATCGCGACCCGGCGTCAGTGCGTCGGCGCCCTCTCCGTCGAGCATGGGGCCGACCTCGGTCACCTCCGCCAAGCGCTCTTCGGCCGTATCATCCACGACACGCCCCGAGCCGTCGCGGGCATTCGCAATGTCATCCTCCTGATACAGGTTCACCTCGAGCGCATCCACCTCCTCCGCGGTTTCGGCATCGGCCTGGTCAAGCTGCTCCTGAGTCGCGCCCACCTGCCCTGCCGCCTCCTCGGCGACCGTCAGGGGCTCATCTTCCAGGTCCGCGCCACCGGTGATCGCTTCCAGGCGATCGATCGTCGCTGTATCGGCGATCTCGGCGCCAGTATCGGCCTTGGCGCCCAAAGTGTTGGCAAAGGCCGGCTCCGCCTCATCCTTGCCGTACACGGAGCTCTCGCTCAGGTCTACTTCCACGTGCTTTTCACCCGCTTCGCTTCCATCCGTCTTTGCCATGTCTATGTCTCCCCCTACGGCCGCGGGCTGCTCTTCGCCTGCCTCATACTGGCCGAAATAGTGCCGTACGGCTGCCGAGATCTTCTCGAGTGTCCGCTCGCCGATGCCCGGAACCTCTTCCAACTGCTCCGGTGTCATGTCGGCCAGGGCTTCCACTGTTGTGATGCCGGCTGCGACCAGCTTCTCCGTAATCTGCTCGCCTAACTCCGCGACCTGCTCGATCGGCGTGGACGAGCCTCCGGAGAAGGCCTGCATCTGCTGCTCGACCTCCTGCCGCTTCTCTTCCTCGCTCTTGATGTCGATCTTCCAGCCCAGCAGCTTGGCCGCGAGCCGCACATTCTGGCCCTTTTTTCCGATCGCGAGCGAAAGCTGGGTATCGTCAACGATCACCTCGAGCTGCTTTTCCGTCAGGTCGGCGATGGTCACACGGCTTACCTTGGCCGGCTGCAAGGCCTTCTCGGCAAAGGTCGTCACTTCCTCCGAGAACTCGATAATGTCGATCTTTTCCCCGCGCAACTCGCGGATGATTGACTGCACCCGCATGCCTTTCATCCCGACGCACGCGCCCACCGGATCCACATCCTTGTCGCGCGACTGCACTGCGATTTTGGTACGCTCGCCCGCTTCGCGCGCAATCGCCCGCACCTGCAC
>CAXTSA010000147.1:0-7045 GCA_964246755.1 uncultured Acidobacteriaceae bacterium | reverse complement strand
GCTGCGGCGCAGGAGATCGTCGACAGCGAACCCCCAACGGGCGCGCAGGCGGGCTACCTGGTCGGTCAGGGACGCCCCTGCTTCCGTGACGGAAAGCAGGAGGGCGAGCAGCCCGCCGCGACCCTCGCCGAGTTCGGGGAGTGCGGCAAAGAAGGTGGGAAAACCGGCGGTGACTTGCTTGTAAACGGTGGTCCGGGCGAGAGTGGCGTCATCGAAGAGCTCGCGGAAGGGGGCGAAAGCGGGATGGCGGTTTTCGAGCCAGAGGAGCAGTAGCTCCTCGAAGGCGGCTTCACGGTGGGGGTAGCTGTCGGTCTCGCCGGCGAGCCACTGCTGCGCGGTTTGCTTGCCCGCGTAGACGTCCGCGTTGGGAAACTCCGTAACGAACTCGAGGAGGAGGCGGTTGAGCTCGGCGGGGCCGACCTGCTCGCTGAAGTGGGCGAGGGCTTCGGTCATGACGGTGGGCTTGACGTTTTTTCGGTACCAGGCTAGCAGGGCGTGGGTGGCCTCGTCGATGAGGCCCATCGAGAAAAGGGCGGCGGGCTGGACCTGGTTCTTGGGGTCTTTCTGGGGGCCGCGGGCCTGGTTGATGCGATGGGCGAGGGTGCGGCTGGCCGAGGGGTCGGCAAAGACGGCGTTGCCGTTGAAGGCGAACAGAATGCCCGAGACGCCGTAGCGGTCGCGGGCGGTACGCGAGATGTGGAATTCAAACATGCGGAGTGAGTTTCTCCTTCAGGTCGGCTCGGTGAGCGGCGCCAACGTCTATGGTACGTCGGATGCGCTGCTCGGGGCGTACTACAGGCGTAGATGCGGGCCCGGCGCCGCATCGGGCGAGTCTGCTGCTTCCGGTAGTCTTTTCTCGGGAGGACGGTGTTCATGGATCGTTTGTCAGAGTCGTCTGCTCGAGATCCGGGGCCGTTTCACAGGAGTCGTGAAGGGCATGCGCGAGTGTTCGCGTGGCTTACGGGTGTGATGGCGGCGGGGCTGTTGATTGGCCCGTGGCTTGGGAAGGCGCTGATCGCGCTGCATGGACGGAAAGCAGGTCATGGACAGGGGTTTGGGTTTCCGGTTTTCCTGCTGGGACTGGTGGACCTACTTGGCGCGATGTCGGGCTGGAGCTACTGGGCGCTCTGGAAGCGGCTGAGTGCGCGGATTGCCGAGGGTGGTGCGGAGGGGGAGTTTCTGGACCGGATTCGTTTTGAGATCGCGAGCTTGGTGCAGGGGCTGGTCGTTCTGCTTCTTATCAGCCTGGTATTTTTTGGAACCAGCCCATGATTCCAGTCGGTTCGCGCAGATTTTTACGGATTTTTACGAAGTGAGCGTCTCCATTTTCCTTAAGCGGCAATCCTATTGACCGCGGACGAATCCGCGGGGAAGCCCGTCGATCCTTCCGCCGTCACGGACTCTTTTCCCGATCCTCGCCGCAGACATTGCGAGATTCCGAAGTTGTTTGAACCGTTCACCCCAGCCCCTATGGAGATCTCTCCCATGAAGATACTGCTTCGCACCCTTTCCGTTGCCGCCGCGATGACTGCTGTCGCGGTTACACTCCCGGCGCAGACCACGACAACCATCGTCTCCGGCCATACCACGATCGCGGGCTCGACTTTCCTGCAGTATGTTGCGAGCTTCGGTGTGACGGTGACCGATCTAGCAGGCAACCCTGCTCAAACCAATCCCGTTACGTTTCCTGTTACGGAGGGAGCGCTTGACTTAGAAACCGGGGCCGGTGAGATCGCGAACGCGGGCGGTTACCAGTTCCGCGGCAACGGGAACTCTGTCCGTGTGCAGGATTTCGTGCTGGACTCGACCACGCCTGCAAACCCGGTCGTGACAGCCCTTTTCATCGTCAATAACAAGCTGATTGGACGGGGGCCGCTGTTTCAGGTGAGAGTGCCGGCCGGCGTCAGCCTGCCTTTAAAACCGCAAGGGACTGTTGAGCAGATCAACGGTCTGAGCCTGACGCTTACGCAGGCTGCCGCTACTGCTTTGAATAACGCGCTGATCATTACGGAGCCGGTGCTGCAGCCGGGAGAAGCCGCGGGAACGGCCAACGTTTACGCCGTTTTGTCGGCGCAATGAAGTCAGGCGAGTCCTGGATGGAAGTGTAGGCCGATCAAACAGGCGAGGGCTCGGCAAGAGCTGAACCCTCGCCTTGTTGTAGTTGAAACTGCTTTTCTGAGATGGGCTACAGGGACCCGGCGAACGGGTGACCGCTGGAGTGTGGTGTATCCCACATCGTACAAGCGACATGTGGGGCATCCAGCGCTTGCTCACAAGGGCATGCTGCTTTGAGCACAGGGGACGCTGGGAGCTACGAGCTGCGGACATAGTTTCCAGATCAATGCCACCGGCGGCGGGTTCTCTGGGCCGGCGTATAACACCACGCCGCTTCCTTTGAAGACGGCGGGCGTGGGGCAACTGGTGTTTGACATCACGACCGTGGCGGCGGGGACCTCGCAGTCGGTGGCCGTGCAGTTTGGCAGCGATTACCACTATTGCTCGACGCCGTTCTCCTACATCGGTGCGGGGAGTTCGAAGACGGTCGCGGTGGATTTGAAGAGCCTGGCTTCGGCGGCGATTGTAGCGGGACTGCGCCGGCGGATACGAGCGTGATCCAGGGCTTCTTTGTGTATTTCAGCGAAGTGGGGATGTACTACCTGGATAACGTGCGGACGAAGTAGCCCAGTTCGGGAAAAATGCCTGTTTAGGGAAAGCTGCGAAAAGGCGCTCGAAACCGGAGCGCCTTCTTGCTTGATTCCGCACCGGGATCGTCTATGCTGGCTCTGCAACGTGCGAGGAGACACAGTCCCATGCGAACAAACCGAATCGGCGAGGTATACAGACTCGTACTCCTTTGCCTCTGTGCTGTGGGCGTGGGAGCAACTTTGCTCGCGCCTGCTGTGGGTTGGTCGCAGGCCGTTGCGGAGCAGCCGGACCGGTACCAGTGGCTGGAGGATGTGTCGGGCGCGCGGTCGATGGAGTGGGTGAAGGCGGAGAATGAGCGGACGGCGAAGGTGCTGGACGCGGATGGTCGGCTGGCCGGGATGGATGCGGCGGCGCTGAAGATACTCGAGTCTCCGGACCGGATCCCGACACCGCAGTTCCGCGAGGGCGAGGTGTACAACACCTGGCAGGACGCGGAACATGCGCAGGGGATTTTGCGGCGGACCACGTTGGCCGATTACCGCACGGCGAGCCCGCACTGGGAGACGGTGCTCGACTACGACGCGCTTTCGAAGAAGGATGGGCAGAAGTGGGTTGCGGGGGGACTTGAGTGCTTGTACCCGGGCGATGGGCTGTGCCTCGTCGCGCTTTCCTCAGGCGGGGAGGACGCGCAGACGCTGCGCGAGTTCGACCTGAAGACGAGCAGCTTCGTGCCGGGTGGGTTTGTGCTGCCGCGGTCGAAGCAATCGGCGGCCTGGGTGGATAGGGATACGCTGCTGGTGGCGCGGGACTGGGGCTCGGGCACGATGACCAAGTCGGGGTACCCCTATGTGGTGAAGCTGTGGAAACGGGGCGAGCCTTTCGAGGCGGCGAGAGAGGTGTCGCGGGGCGTGGAGACGGACCTGGCGTTATCTCCACAGGTGCTGCACGACGCGCAGGGACACCAGGCAACGCTGCTGGTTCGGAATATCAACTTTTTCGAAGTGGAGTACTCGTTTTTTACGCCAGAGGGCGTCCGGCGGCTCGCGCTGCCGGCCAAGAGCAACGTCGAAGGGCTGCTGGACGGGCGTTTGATCGTTTCGCTCAAGCAGGACTGGAAGCCGGAGGGCTCGCAGGAAAGCTATGCGCAGGGTTCGGTGGTGTCGCTGGACCTGGCGGCGGCTGTCGGTGATCCGGTTCACCTGAAGCCTGCGGTGGTGTTTGCGCCGACGGCGCGAGAGTTTGCACAGTCCGTCTCGCTCACCAGGAACCGGCTGCTGCTGACTACGCTTGCCGAGGTGCAGGGGCGGGCGTATGTGTACACGGTTTCAGGGACGAGCGTGTGGGGACGGACGAAGCTGGAGATCCCGGAAAACCAGACGGTTACGATCGTGACGGGAGATACGGCCGACGACAGATTCTTTCTTTCGCGGACGGGATTTTTAACGCCCTCGTCGCTGGAACTGGGAGATGCGTCGACGGGCAAGCTGGAATCAGTGAAAACCCGACCGGCGCAGTTCGATGCGTCCGAGGATGTCGTGGAACAGTTGCATGCGACGTCGGAGGACGGGACGGCGGTGCCCTACTTCGTGGTTCACCGCAAGGGAGTGAAATACGACGGGAGCAACCCGACACTGCTGGAGGCTTACGGCGGGTTTGAGGTATCGATGACGCCGAGCTACGACCCGGTGATGGGCAAGCTGTGGCTGGAGCGCGGCGGGGTGTATGTGCTGGCGAATATCCGCGGCGGCGGGGAGTTTGGCCCGGCCTGGCATGAAGCCGGGTTGACGACACACCGGCAGAGAATCTATGACGATTTCGCGGCGGTGGGCCACGACCTGGTCGCGCGTAAAATCACGACGCCGCGGCGGCTTGGGATCCTTGGGGGCTCAAATGGCGGGCTGCTGATGGGAGTCGAGATGACCGAGCATCCTGAGATGTGGGGCGCGGTGGGCATTGAGGTTCCGCTACTGGATATGCTGCGCTTCGAGCAGATCGCGGCGGGGGCTTCATGGACGGGCGAATATGGGTCGGTGGCGGTGCCGGAGCAGCGGCGGTTTTTGGCTTCGATCTCGCCCTATAACCAGTTAAGGCCCGGCGTGCGCTACCCGGAGCCATTCATTTTCACGACCACGAAGGATGACCGGGTAGGCCCGGTGCATGCGCGCAAGTTCGCGGCGCGTATGGAGGAGTTCCACGAGCCGTTTCTGTACCTGGAGATCACCGAGGGTGGGCATAACGCCGGGGCGGATTTGAAGGAGAAGGCTCGGACCTGGGCGACAATCTATCTGTATCTGACGCGGAAGCTGGAGGATTGATTGTGGGGTGGGGTTGGCCGGTCGAGTTGGCAGGTGCGGGCCTTTGACGGCGGCGGGATCACGAACCATTTGCAACTTACAGGAAGCCGTGGGAAGACCGGTGTGCGATGGGGTCGAAAGCACTTCCTTTGGAGCCGAGCGCTGTCGCCAGGCTCGGGATGATGCTGTTCCTAAGTCGTAACGGCAATGCTGCGTACCCCTCGCGCGAGAGGAACGATAGATTTTGCGTAATGCGGAACTGGCGCAGGCAGCGTTTGATGGGGGTCTGCCGCATCTGAGTGCGGAGAAGTGGATGGCGGTCCGGTCCGCGCCCATAACGTAGCCGCTCTTCGGGCGGCTGCTTTGTAATTAATCAGATGTGATCCAGTAGACCAGGAGAGTTCTCAGTGGTGAATCTTTCAGAAATTAGCGAGCACATGGAAGTGGTCGGCTCCGATGGTCAGCATGTCGGAACTTTGGACAGGCTGGCGATCAAACTCACGAAAAGCGACTCATCGGACGGCCAGCATCATATTCTTCCGTTCAGCGCCGTGGCATCCGTCGATGGCGGCAAGCTGGTGTTGAACATCCCTGCCGCACAGGCCGCGGAAGAGGAAAAGCCGCTTCCCTAAGCAATGTGACGGCGGGGTGATGAAGTGGCGGGATTCGCATCCCGCCTTTTCGGCGAACGAGAGAGAGCTGCCCTCTTGCTACAATCAGGCGAAGGCTGCGCTTTTGAGCTCCGTGAGTCGAGCGCGGTAACTTCACCCATGATTGAACATCCGATCCCCGAAGCACTGACTTTTGACGACGTTCTTCTCGTCCCTGCCTTCTCCGAAGTAGTTCCGAACCAGGTTTCGACCGAAACCCGGCTGACCGGCAAGATCACGCTCAATACTCCCCTGCTGTCGGCGGCCATGGACACCGTAACCGAGTCGCGCCTGGCCATCGCGATGGCGCAGCATGGTGGCCTGGGTGTCATCCATCGCAACCTTTCGGTGGAGCAGCAGGCGACCGAGGTCGACAAGGTAAAGCGGTCGGAGAGCGGGATGATTGTGGACCCGGTCACGATTGCGCCCGAGCAGCTGATCGAAGACGCGCTGGAGGTGATGCGGCGCTACAAGATCTCCGGCGTGCCGGTGACGCAGGGCAAGAAGCTGGTTGGAATTCTGACGAATCGTGACCTGCGGTTCGAGACGCGAACCGATATCCCGGTGTCGGACGTAATGACCAAGAAAAACCTGATCACGGTGCCGGTGGGGACGACGCTCGAAGATGCCGAGGAGTTGCTGCATGATCACCGGGTGGAGAAGCTGCTGGTGGTCAACGATGCATACGAGCTCAAAGGGCTGATCACCGTCAAGGACATCCAGAAAAAGCTGAAATACCCGAATGCGTCGAAGGACGAGCAGGGGCGATTGCGGGTAGCGGCGGCGATCGGTGCGACGGGAGATTACCTGGAGCGAGCGGCCGAGTTGATCCGCGCGCGGTGCGATGCGTTGTCGATCGATTCGGCACACGGGCATTCGTCACGGGTACTGGAAGCGGTGCGGCAGGTGAAAAAGCATTTTCCGGACATAGACCTGCTCGCGGGAAATGTCGCGACCTACCAGGGCGCGCTGGCGCTGATGGATGCGGGGGCGGATGCGGTGAAGGTGGGCATTGGGCCGGGGTCAATCTGCACGACGCGCATGGTGACCGGGGCGGGCATGCCGCAGGTGACGGCGATTTCGGAGGCGTACCGAGCGGGTCGGGAGCGGGGTATCGCGATCATCGCCGATGGCGGTATCAAGTATTCAGGGGACTTGACGAAGGCGATTGCCGCGGGGGCGGATGCGATCATGATCGGGTCGCTGTTTGCGGGCGTGGATGAGAGCCCGGGCGAGACCATTCTCTACCAGCGACGGAGTTTCAAGGCCTACCGCGGCATGGGTTCGCTGTCGGCAATGGCTCAGGGGTCCGGCGAGCGGTATTTCCAAAGCTCGCGCGACCTCGAATCCACGGCACCAGCGCGGGCCGAGGCTGTCGTCGATCGTGAGCGCAACGGATCCAACCGCCTGGCGAAGTTTGTGCCCGAAGGAATTGAAGGCCGGGTTCCGCACCGC
>CAXTSA010000146.1:0-7067 GCA_964246755.1 uncultured Acidobacteriaceae bacterium | reverse complement strand
TTGGGCGTCTTCTCCTACTCGGACGAGGAGGGCGCGAAGGCGTTCGATTTGGGCGAGAAAATCCCGCGACGCACGACAGAAGCCCGCCGGCGGTCGCTGATGAAGCTGCAGCAGGGAATCTCGAAGACCGGCAAACAGGGCTGGGTGGGGCGCCGGGTCGAGGTGCTGGTCCTGGGGCCCAGCGAGGAGACGCCGCTGCTGTGGGAGGGCCGCTCCGCCTTTCACGCGCCCGAGATCGATGGCAAGCTGTACCTGAACGACTTTGGCGATCGGGAGATGCTCGTGCCGGGAACCTTCTACACCTCGGAAATCACAGAGGCGCACGATTATGACGTAGTAGCGCGAGTGCTGTGATGGCGACAAAAGCGACGAAGAAAATCAAAGCCCTGCGCTGCCCAACCTGCGGCACGCTCGTGACAGCCTCCGATCCCGAATTCCCGTTCTGCTCGGATCGCTGCCGGGTCATCGACCTGGGCAAGTGGGCCTCGGGCGCCTACCGCATCTCCTCGCCGGTGCACGATCCTGATCTTCTGGACGAGCTGGACGGCTTACGAAACTCCCGAAAAGATACTGACGAGAATGCCTGACGAGCAGGCGCGACCGCCGCGCACTCCCTGGGCCTGGACGGTAGCGACGTTTCTGGGCGCGGGCTTCCTGAAACCCGGCCCGGGCACCTGGGGCTCGGTCGCCGCAGTTCTCCTGTGGCTGCTGTTCGCCTGGGCTGCCAACCCATCGCCGCCGGCGCTGCGGGCCGCGACGCTGCTGGCCGCCCTGCTCGCGATCGTCACCGGGATCCCCGCGGCGTCGGTAGTGGAGCTTGAATCGGCGACGGAAGACCCCGGCCATATCGTCATCGACGAGGTAGCTGGGCAGTGGATCGCGCTGCTTCCCTTCTGCAGCTATGGCCGCACCGACTGGGGGCACGCGCTGCTGGGGCTCGCGCTGTTTCGCTTCTTCGACATCCTGAAACCCCCGCCGGTGCGGCAGTTGGAGCGGCTGCACGGCGGCACCGGCATCGTCATGGACGACGCGGCGGCCGGGGTCTACGCGCTGCTGGTCGGCGCGATTGTGAGCCACTGGTGGTAGGGGCAGCGCGGGTGTGGGACTGCGCTAGGAAGTACAGTAGAAGAGGATGATACCTGACGACGCACTCCCTGCCGCTTCCCCTGAGACCCCCGCCCCGCGCATTACGCGGGTGCATCCCATCGCGGCATTGCCCGGTGGTGAGATCCACGTGCACGGCTCGGGTTTCGCGCCGGTAGCCGGCCGCCTGCCCGTCGCCATGGTGGGCGAAATGGCCGCAGGCATTCTGCTGAGCCGTGACGAACGGCTCACCCTGCGCGTTCCGGACGAGGGCGAGACCGGCCTGCTGCGCGTTCTGCGCAACGGCTCCCAGAGCAACAGCGTGCCGTTTGATGTGGCCGACCTGCTGGCCACCGGAATCCACCAGGTCGCGAACCCGGCTGTTGATGCAGCGGGCAACATCTACGCCACGTTTTCCGGCCAGCGCGGGCAGGAGACGCCGGTGTCGGTGTTTCGTATCACGCCGTCGGGCGAGGCGGCGCCGTTTGTGACCGGCATCACCAATGCGACGGGGCTTGCCGTGGGGCCGGACGGCTACCTGTACGTCTCCTCGCGCAACGACGGGACCATCTACCGCGTTTCGCCGGAGGGCGCGGTGTCGAACTACTCCGAGGGCATGGGCATCGCGACCGGCATCTGCTTCGACGGCGGAGGCAATCTGTATGTGGGCGATCGCAGCGGGACTATCTTTAAGATCGCGCCCGACCGGCAAATCTTCGTGTACGCCACGCTGGAGCCGTCGATTTCGGCGTACCACCTTGCCTTTGGGCTGGACGACCGGTTATTTGTCGCCGGGCCCACGACCTCAAGCTACGACACGCTGTACGCCATCGCGCAGGACGGCACGGCGACCGTGCACTTCCGCGGGTTAGGGCGGCCGCAGGGCATCGCGCTCGACGTCGCAGGAAACGTGTATGTGCCGGCATCGCTCGGTGGGCGGCGCGGCATCGTGCAGGTAAGCGCCGACGGGACGGCGGAGCTGGTGGCCGCGGGTAGCGGGATCGCGGGGCTTGCCTTTGTGCCGGGCGGCGACGCCGTGGTGGCGACCGCGCAGGCCTTGTTTACCCTGCCGCTGGGCGTGGAAGGTTTGCGGCTTTTTTAGAACTCGGAATGCGACTCGGAAAGCAAACACATGAACTGTGACATCATCGCGGTCGGCTCGGAACTGTTAACGCCGTACCGGCAGGACACGAACTCGCTCTATCTGACGGGCCAGCTGAACCAGCTGGGCATACGCATTTCCGCAAAGACCATTATCGGCGACCGGCGCGAGCACCTGGTGAGCGCGGTACGCAATGCGCTCGAGCGAGCTGACATCGTGCTGGTAATGGGCGGCCTGGGGCCGACCGAGGATGATCTGACGCGCGAGGCTGTGGCCGAGGCATTGGGAGTGCGGCTCAAGCGCAACCAGGAGATTGTGGCGGCGCTGTACGCGCGGTTCGCCTCCCGGCGCATCCAGATCACGGACAACAACACGAAGCAGGGCGACGTGCTCGAGGGTGCCGAGGCGCTGGCGAACAACGCCGGCACGGCGCCGGGGCAGTGGCTCGACACGGTGCACGGCGGCCATCGCAAGCTGGTGGTGTTGCTGCCCGGGCCGCCGAGCGAGATGAAGCCGATGTTTGAGGGAGAAGTCCTGCCGCGTTTGCGGGAGGCTATCCCCCGGCGCTACTTCGCCACACGCACGCTCAAGGCGGCGATGATCGGCGAGTCAGCGTGTGACGCACGCATTGCTCCGATTTACCGCCAGTACGCGGATGTCGAAACCACGATCCTGGCGCACCTGGGCGATATTCAACTGAACCTGATCGCGACCAAGCCGACGCTTGAGCAGGCGCAGGCGCGGGTCGACGCACTTGCCGAGGCGATTGAGGAGGAGCTGGACGACGTTGTGTACTCGTCGAACGGCGAGAGCCTGGAGCGGATTGTGCTGTACCACCTGGAGCTTGCCCGGGCGACGCTCTCGGTAGCGGAAAGCTGCACCGGCGGACTGATCGCGCAGCGGCTGACGAGCATCAGCGGATCATCGCGGTCCTTCCAAGGAGGGGCGGTGGTTTACTCAAACGAGCTGAAAACGCTGTTTGCCGGGGTGCCGGCGGAGCTGATCGCGGCTAACGGGGCGGTGAGCCGCGATGTAGCGGCGGCGCTCGCGACAGGAATCCGCTCGAAGACGGGCAGCACGTTCGGCCTGGGTGTCACGGGGGTCGCGGGCCCGGGCGGAGGCTCAGAGGAGAAGCCGGTCGGGCTGGTGTTTCTGGCCTTAAGTGACGGCGTACAGACCGATGTGGTGGAGCAGCGGTTCAACGGCGACCGCGACCGGGTTCGCCAGTATGCGGCGCAGGCGGCGCTGGACATGGTGCGCAAGCGATTGCTGACGCGGCGCTAGGTGAAAATACCCTGTCAGCGCGCCTGGCCCGCCGGCGTTCCCACGCTGTAGAAGGTATACAAGGCCTTGTAGGGGACACGGTTCGACTTGCCCTCATGCGCAGCGTCGCAGGCGAACCCCGGTGCGAGGCCGCCTTGCGTTTCCGCGCGCCGCACCCATACGACAGGGGTGAGAATCCCCTTCTTGTCCCCAAGCGGCGTGGCCGCGAGCAGTAGCCAGGGCAGGCTGTCCGGCTCAATGGATGCCTGCGAAACCGTGACCTTACCCGAGACGGCGCTGCCATCGTTCCAGCGCCACATCGGCCCGGCTCCGTGGGTTCCCAGCTCGGCGTGCGTTGCCGGGTCGAGCAGCTTCGCGTCCGGGGCTTCAAAGCTCCATGCGAGCGGGCCGTTTTTGCGGGTGCAGGTGTAAATCTGCGCACCTTCGCCGATGACCTGGATAAGCAAACGCGCGCCGACCGGCACCGTGATATCGGACGGCGGCACATGCCTGGGCGCGATCTGGCCCAGGGCCTCGCTGCCCCACGAAGCAGAGAGAGGACCGAGCAGAACGAGAGCGATAGCAAAAGAAGGAAGGCGCATGGCGAAACCATGCTAAAGCATTTCTCCTAAAGGTGTGTCTCGCAAAGGTTTGTGGCATGTGGCTTTTCTCAACGGAAAACCCACGCGAGTCTTGCTTCTCGGTCCACTCGTGTAGGAGAAATGCTTCAGCACCCGCGCACGTCCGGCCAAAACTGTCGCCAGACCCCGCCGGCGAGCGCAGGTGCGCTACACTCATAGCGCGATGAACGCCATCCCCTTTCTGCTGATTGCCGTCGTGGCCTACCTGCTGGGCTCAATCCCGTGGGGCTATCTGCTGGTGCGCGTGTTTCGTCACCAGGATATCCGCGCGACCGGCAGCGGCAACATCGGGGCGACCAACGTGGTTCGCTCGGGCGCAAAGGGGCTGGGGGCGCTTACGTTTTTTCTCGATGCCGCCAAGGGTTGGGTCGCGGTCGTCTTCGCCACCGGCCTGCTGCCCATGCTGCCGGCGAGGTGGGTGCAGCATGACGCGGCCTATACGTTCCACGTGAGCGTGGCCGCGTCGCTGGCGGCCCTGTGCGCGCTCGTGGGGCACATGTTTCCCGTGTGGCTGGGCTTCCGCGGGGGCAAGGGCGTGGCCACGGCATTCGGCGTATTCCTCGCGCTGGCGTGGCCGATCGCGCTTCTTTCGCTGGCCGTTTTCCTTCTGTCGCTGTGGCGGTTACGAATCGTTTCGCTCGCGTCCATACTCGCGGCCATGGTCATTCCCGTCGCGGCGTTAGCGCTGCCGCCGCACACGGGCCGCGGCTGGGCGGTGATGACGGCGCTCATCGCCGGGCCTGCGCTGGTCATCCTCAAGCATCACGCCAACATCCGCCGGCTGCTCGACGGCACGGAGTACCGCATCGGTGGACGGGCAGCCCGAGCGTGAGCCGCATTGCCGTTCTGGGCGCCGGGGCCTGGGGCACGGCGATCGCGCTGAACCTTTGCCGGCGCGCTGACCACGAAGTGATTCTGTGGGCGCACACGGGCTCGCACGCCACGCAGCTTGTCGTCGAACGCGAGAAACGGCGCTTCCTGGCCGGCTTTGCTCTGCCTTCGACGCTTTCCGTCTCGGATTCGCTTTCGAGCGCGGCGCGTGGTGCCGATGCGATCGTTCTGGTTGTACCGTCGCAGCATCTCCGCGCCACCGCGCAGGCGCTTGCGCCCGTGCTCGCGAGCGGAGCAATGCTGATCAGCGCGGCCAAGGGGATCGAGGACCGGACCCTGCTGCGCATGACCGAGGTGGTCGCCGATGCGCTTGGGGAAAGAGCGCCGGAGCACGCTGTCGGCGTGCTCAGCGGGCCCTCGTTCGCGCAGGAAGTTGCCGCGGGCTCGCCTGCCGCGGTGACAGTCGCGTTCACGGCGATGGATGATGCCGAGCGCGCCCAGGCGATGCTGACGACCGACACCATGCGCCTATACCGCAACACGGACGTAGCGGGCGTGGAGCTGGGCGGGGCGCTCAAGAACGTGATCGCCATCGCCGCCGGCGCGGTGGCCGGGCTTGCGCTCGGGCACAATAGCGGCGCGGCGCTGATCACGCGCGGCATCGCGGAGATGACCCGCCTGGCGCTGGCCTGTGGAGGCCGTCGCGAGACGCTCGCGGGCCTTGCCGGCGTGGGTGACCTGGTGCTGACATGCACGGGGGCGCTCTCGCGGAACAGGTTTGTGGGCGTGGAGCTGGGGCGCGGGCGCGGGTTGGCGGAGATCGTCGCGAGTCTTGGCGGCAAGGTCGCCGAGGGTGTACGCACAACCGACGCCGCGCTGGGCCTGGCGCGAAAGCATGGAGTGGACATGCCGATCGCCGAGCAGGTGCACGCGGTGCTGCACGGGGAGCGCTCGGCGGCGGAGGCGGTGCGCTCGTTGATGAGCCGTCCCGGGCGGGATGAATGAAGTAGAGGCGAAGACCGCCTGCAGCGCCTTCGATGGTACGGCGCGAGGCGCTCGCTCACTTCGTGACGTACTCGCGATGCTCGGGAACAACTTCCCCGGCCGACGGGAGGGCCACATCTGTTCGCAGCCGCGGCACCACGTCACACGTCACGAAGTGCCCGCCAGCCGCGCAGGCGGTTTACCGTTCTAAACTGAAGTCATGATCCAGACTCTCTTCGGCTCGCTCGATCAACCGGAAAAACGCAGTGTGTTCGACCGGATGCGGGATGCGGTTTCGCGTACGCGGGAAACACTTTCCGATCGCATGGAAGGCGTGGTCGCGCTGACCCGCGAGGTCGACGAGGCCGCCTTCGAGGAGCTCGAAGCGGTGCTGCTCGCCTCTGACCTGGGCATGCCGACGACCACGGTTGTGCTCGGAAGACTGCGCGACCGCGCCCGGCGCCAGGCAATCCAGAACGGAGCCGAGCTCAAAGCGCTGCTGCGCATGGAGCTGCTCGCGATCCTCGAAGCGAAGAGCTCTTTGCCGCCCCGCCGCATCGCGCCGCCCGAAGTCATTTTCCTGGTCGGCGTCAACGGTACCGGCAAGACGACGACCAGCGGCAAGCTGGCCGCCTGGTACCGCCGCGCGGGGAAAACCGTGCTGCTGTGCGCGGCGGATACATTCCGCGCCGCAGCCATCGAGCAGCTGGAGGTGTGGGGCCAGAGGGCCGGAGTGGAGATCATCAAAACGCGCCAGGGCGGCGACCCCTCGGCCGTGCTGTTCGACGCGGTGCAGGCGGCGAACGCGCGCCGAACGGACCTGCTGCTCGTGGATACGGCGGGCCGCCTGCACACCAAGACAAACCTGATGGCGGAGCTCGAGAAGATGCGCCGCACCGCGCAGCGCATCATCTGGGACGCGCCCCATGAAGTTTTGCTGGTGCTCGATGCGACGACGGGGCAGAATGGGCTGCAGCAGGCGCGGCTATTTACCGAGTCGGCGTGTGTAACGGGGATTGTGCTGACCAAGCTCGATGGAACGGCCAAGGGCGGGATTGCAATTGCCATTGCGCAGGAACTGGAGCTTCCGGTACGGTTTGTGGGCGTGGGCGAGAAGATGGACGACCTGCTCGCGTTCAACAGCGAAGCATTTGTGGACTCCC
>CAXTSA010000145.1:0-7101 GCA_964246755.1 uncultured Acidobacteriaceae bacterium | reverse complement strand
CCGTTGAACAGCCTGTCTGCCTCGATAACCGGCGAGGCATACCGGCTCAACAGCATCACGCGTGGCATCCCCTGCCCCAGCGACCGGAAGCGATAGCGACAGCCAAGCCAAGCTGAACATTTTTTTTGACAAGCGATTGTTCAGAGAATTACAGTCCCGCTCTGTGACCGGTGGAAACGTTCCCAGTCTGCTGAAATGGCGAGGCAGGGATCGTTCGACCGCGTTCGCCGAACGGGGTTTTCGGCAAGGACCAGCTCTGTCCGCGCGCCGTTATACCCCAGTGACGGAACAGCAGCTTTGGAGGGTTTTACCGTGCTCAAGCGCTTCTCCCGCCCCTTCCGTTCCACTGCGGCATTGCTTCTGCCGCTCGCCTGCGCCGGCGCCCTGTTTGCTCAAGCTGACCGCGCCAGCGTCACCGGCCACGTCACCGACTCTTCCGGCGCCCTGCTCGGCGGCGTCTCCATCACCGCACGTGACGTTTCCACCGGTGCTGCTTTCACAGCACAAACCAACGCTGCCGGTGCCTACAGCATCGAGGGCCTTCCCATCGGCGACTACACCGTCGCCATGAGCCACGCCGGCTTCAAGGATGTGCAGTCCACCGTGCACCTTGTCGCGACGCAGATCCAGTCTCTCGATGTGAGCATGCAGCTCGGCTCCGCGAGCGAAACGGTGTCCGTCACCGCCGCCCCGCAGCTGCTCGATTCGGAAACTTCCACCATCACGAATACGCTCGAGGAAGAAGCTCTTCGCGACCTGCCGCTGAACGCCACCAACGGCCGCGACGCGGTACAGCTGCTCGTCCAGAGCACGCCCAGCGCGGCGAAGTCCGGCATCTCCGGCAACCAGGTCTACAGCACGCTGTACCTGGGCGGCGCTAACTCCTGGACCAACACCGCCTATGTCGACGGGGTGGAAGCCGATGCCGGCCCGCAAGGCGCGATCGCCACCCCCGGCCTTGAAGCTATCCAGGAGACCCAGGTCATCACCGGCAATGCTGCCGCCGAGCTCGGCAACACCGGCGGCGGTGTCCTGCTCTTCGAGCTTAAGTCCGGCACCAACAAGATTCACGGCAGCGCCTTTGAATTCCTTCAGAACGAAGCGCTCAATGCAAACTCCTGGCAGGATGACTACTTCCTCGCCGGCTGCGCACCGACGGACGCTACCTGTATTCGCAACAACTCCCGGCCGCGCGACCGCTTCAACGACTACGGAGGCAGCCTCGGCGGCCCTATCTGGAAGAATCACACCTTTCTTTTCGGCGACTACGAATACTACAGCCAGACCAATAACGGGCTGAATCCGAACGCTATCACCGTGCCTACCGCCCGCATGCTGGGGGGCGACTTCAGTGAGCTGCTCACCGGCGGCACGAACCAGGGCAACATCAACAATCCTGGCACCGGTACGCCTTTTATCAACGCCTGCACCGGCCTGCCTTACCAGTATGGCCAGATTTTCGATCCGCAAACCCAGCGGGTTGTCAATGGCCAAACCTGCTCCACGCCCTTTGTCAATAACATCATCCCCGCCGGACGCATCAACAGCACGCAAACGCAGAACATTATCGGGCTTTACCAGAAGTACTACCAGCCGACGCTCACCACCCGTATCTACAACAACTTCCCCTCCGTAGTCAGCAATACGCCGAGCGAAACCAAGCGCTCCTACGACGTCAAGCTCGACCATAACTTCTCGAGCGGCCACCACATCAGCGCCTCGTTCGACTATGTCAAGTGGATCAGCGTTACGAGCGGTGCAGGCGGCGGCCTGGTGAGCAGCTTCAGTAACCCCGGCCCGCTCTCCGCCGAGTGGACCAATAACACACCCAACTTCATCGCCCGCGTCGTCGATAACTATGCCATCACGCCCAATCTACTCAATACCGTCGGGCTGGGCTACTCCTCTACCCAGTACACCCAGGTGCCGGCCAACCAGGTTTCCAGCGCCGCGGTTTACGGCTTCAACCCCGATGGCGCAGCCTTCCCGACCATCAGCTTTAACGGCTCCAATGGCGTCAACGAGCAAAACCTCGGAACTTCCGTTGACTCCTACCAGAACTACTACGGCTACCATATCCAGGACACCGTAGCCTGGCAGCACGGCAATCAGTCCTATAAGTTCGGAGGCCAGCTCTTTCTCCAGGGTCTCAACTCAAGCTACGGCGGTAACATCCAGAACTACAACTTCAGCAACGTGACCGGCGGCCCGACGGATACTTCCGTCACGCCCTACGTCGGCAGCGCCTTTGCCAATCTTCTGCTCGGCAACGTCCAGTCCGCCTCGCAAAACATTCCTTATCCCACGTATCCCCGGCAGAAGTACATCAACGCCTTCGCGCAAGATGATTGGAAGGTCAATAATCGCTTGACCCTGAACTTGGGTCTCACCTGGATCTTCACCTTTGCCGGCCACCAGGCCGACGGACACTGGACGAACTTCGACCTGACGCAGCAAAATCCCGCTTGGGGCACCTACAAGGGAGCCTGGACCTTCGCGCAAAACTCCGGCTCTACCTTCCAGACCGATAACTCCCTGCACCAGTTCGGTCCCCACCTCGGCGGTGCTTACCAAGTCACGGACAAGTTGGTCGCCCGCGCCAATTACGGCCTTTACTATGTGCCGCTCGGCGAGTTCAATTCCGGCTACGGCTATGGCTTCCCCTCGCAGCAGGCGGAGTTCTGGACCGGCACCAACCAGGTACCGAACAGCGTCCCGGGCGCCACCGCGTTTAACTGGGGCAACGGTTACCCGGGGCAAACCCAGACCCTTGCCCGCACGATCAGCCAGACCAGCTTTGGCTACGACAACCCGCTCACCATCAGCCCGAAGACTCTCCACCTCGGCCGCGCCCAGGACTTTTATGCCGGCATCCAGTACGAACTAGCCAAGAACATTATTCTCGATACGCGCTACATGGGCTCTCGGGGCAGCGATCTTCACGACACACCTGAGTCGGTCGGCATCAACTACCCCGATTTCGGCACCTATAGCCGCCTGCTCACTTCCGGCCACATCAACGACACTGTCAGCAACGCCGCGCAGGCCGCGGCTGCAGGCGTACCCTACCCCTACCAGGGCTTCAGCGGGCCCGCCTATGCCGCTATCGCGCCGATCCCGCAGGCCGCTTCGTATAACAACACTCTCGACTTTGTAACGGACCAGCAGATGGGTGGAAGCTCTTACAACGCCTTTGTCGCCGAGATCAAGGCGCGCAACTCCTATAACCTCAATGTCGATATGAGTTACACGCTCTCCCACCTCGTTGGCAGCAATCTCCAGCGGCGCTCCGCCGCCGGCGGCAACGGCACTTACGCTTACCAAAGCGCCGCCGATATTCCAGCCTCACAGGGGTATGTTCAGGGCACCGATCAGCTGCAGCTCCTGAGCGGCTACATTACATACCATCTACCCTTCGGCCAGGGTCAGATCTTCCTGTCAAACGGCCACTTACTCAACGAGGCAGTCGGCGGCTGGACCGTCGGCTCCTTTCTCAGCTATGGCTCCGGCGGTCCTATGAATACCGTCAACTCACCCGTGCAATACCCTTTCTTCTTCAATCGCCAGCGCGATAACTTCGCCCCTGGCGTGACCGCGGACAATCTCCCGAACCACTTCCACGGCCATAACGTCAATCTCGGCAACACGCGCGACCCGCATAACCAGGACTTCAGTCCTAGCCTGTTCACCACGCCGGCTCTCGGCACCCTGGGCAATACGCCCTATGTCTACGATCATTGGCGATGGAATTCAGGCGCCGCGAATGAGAGTGTCTCGCTGAGCAAAGCCTTTGCGCTCGGCCCGGAAGGCCGCTTCCAGGCCACTATCCGCGGCGAGTTTTACGACGTGTTCAACCGCCACTACGTCAACGGGCCCGACATGAACCCCAACAACCCCACCTTCGGCCAGATTACCGGCGTATCCGGTACCTCCCGCACCGGTCAACTCGGGGCGCGCATTCAGTTTTAGGCGTAAGCTTTGTCTTTCGCCGGGTCAGACGAGAACATGGGTGCCCCACGTCTCGCTTTTGAGACGCGGGTTTCCATCAGCCCCGCTCAGGAGTTTCTTCCTTGTCTTTAAAACGCCGCACCAACGCAGCCGCCTTCGCAATGGTCCTTTGCGCGTCCGCTGCTCTCGCGCAAACCACAGGTAAGCGTCCCGTCGATTATGCGAACCCGCTCGTCGGCACGGCCCCGCTCGATAGCCAGAAGCTGATTGGCAACGCGCCCCCGCCCGGCGAGCAGCTGTACTCCGGCTTTACCTCGCCCGGCGCGAAGCTGCCGCACAGCCCCACGGAGATGGCGCCCATCAACGCAAACCTTCCCTTGGAATACGTCGCGGGCGTACCGGCCACTTACTACTATCCCAATCGCAGCATCTTTGGCTTTTCCTATGGCGGTTACGGCGGCGGCGACGGCCCGGTGCTGATGCCCGTAGTTGGCGACTGGGCGCTGCCTCCCCAGCGCACACCCTCGGTCTACGACAAGAAACGCGAAACGGCCTCGCCAGGCTATTACAGCGTCTTCCTGAATGACTTCAATATCGAGGCGGAGATGACGGCGACGACCTGGACCGGCCTCTACCGGTTCACCTTTCCCGCGACCCAAGCCGCGCACATCCTGCTCGATACAGACCGCGCCGGCGGAACGATCGAGGTCGTCGGCGACTCCGCCGTGCGCGGCGAGATCCTGCACGGCGGCCGGCGCAATCATGGCGCCGCTCCCGACTACTTCATCGCCGAGTTTTCCCGGCCTTTCCAGTCCTTCGGCGCATACCGGGAGATCCCGCCCGATCAATGGCCGGCCCGGGGCTCGCTGCTGGGCGGCAAAGATGTGGAGCCCGGCGCCCGCACCATCACCGGCGCAAACGCGGGCGCTTACCTCAATTTTTCAACGAGCGCCGGCCAGCAGGTCCTGGTGAAAATCGCGCGCGGCTCGAGCTACGAGATGGCCGAGCAGCGACTCCGGCAAGAAGACCCAGGTTGGGACTTCGACCGCGTCCACCGCGAGGCCGAAGCCGCCTGGGCCGGCAAATTAAACCGGATCGAGATACAAGGCGGCACAGAGAAGGAGAAGATGCTTTTCTACTCCTGCCTTCTCCACTCCTTCGACAGCCCGCGCCTGGTCGCGCGCAAAGGTGAGCAGTTCACCGGCCTGGACGGCGCGCAAAAGACCGCCGCCTACGACCGCTACGGCGAGGTGCCTTTCTGGGATACAGGCCGCAACCAGATCGTCCTGCTCACCCTGCTCGAGCCCCAGGTGAAGGAAAATATCCTGCGCTCCACCCTCGACCAGGCCCGCGAGTCCGGCTACATGCCCACGTCTTTCCACGGCGATAACGCCGTCTTTATGTACCTGGGCGACTGGGAGCGCGGGCTCGACTTCGACTGGACCGGCACCTACGACTACCTGCGCAAAAACGCCACCGACCCCAACGGCCCCCGCGGCTATCTGGCCGAGTACATGCAGCAAGGCTGGATCGCGGACTTCATTCCGCCCGGCAATCCCAGTCCGCCCTACGCCGGCGGCAAGGCCGGCGCCGCCACCACGCTCGAGTACAGCTGGGACGACTACGCCATGGCCTTGTACGCAAAGCGCCTCGGCAAGCAGGCCGATGCCGACATGTTCCTCAAGCGCGCCGCCAATTATCGCAATGTCTTCGACCCCTCGGTCGGCTTCGTCCGGGGCCGCACCGCCGACGGCAAATGGATTTCCCCGTTCGACCCCGGCGAGCCCTACTACAACTTCATGATGAAGGAAGCCTCCGGCTGGTCCACCCTGTGGCTCACGCCCTACGATGTGCAGGGGCTTGCGAATGAACTCGGCGGCCGCGAAAAGTTCGCGGCAAAACTCGACCGGTTCTTTTCAACGCCCTATACCCCGAAGGGCATCTGCCGCGACTGCACCGGGCTTGTCGGCGAATACGTGCAAGGCAACCAGCCCGACCAGCAAGCCGCGTACTACTACGACTGGGCCGGGCAGCCCTGGAAGACACAGGCCCTGGTCCGCCGCATCCTCGGCGAGATGTACGGCAGCGACGCTTCCGGCTATGCTTTTCCGGGCATGGACGACCAGGGCTCCACCTCCTCCTGGTACGTGATGAGCGCGATGGGCTTTTACACCGTCGACCCGTCCAGCCCCAACTACATCCTCGGCAGCCCGCTCTTCCGCCACATCGCGATGCACATGGGCAATGGTAAGACCTTCGAGATCACCGCCGAGAACAACTCCGACGCGAACATCTACATTCAATCCGCCACCCTCAACGGCAAGCCCTGGAACAAGCCCTGGTTCTCCCATGACGACATCGCGGCCGGCGGCAAGCTCGTGCTGACGATGGGCCCGCAACCGAATAAGCAGTGGGGCAGCGCGCCCGAAGACGCCCCGCCCTCCATGTCGCAGCCTGGACAGGGGCCTGTGGCAGCCGGGACGCAGCCGGCCCTCACTGGGAACTAAACGGGATTTCCGGAACGCATCATGACCAAAAGTCCCCTGCTTCTCGCCCTCACCCTCGCCGCTCCGCTCGCCGCGCAAGCCCCGGCGACAGCGGCGGGCGCAGCAACGCCCGGCAAGCTCCTCTTCCAGACCGACCACCCCTGGTCGCCCCGCACCAACATCAATGCCGATACAGTGATGGTCTACGGCCTGGACGACACGACCGCCGACCGCATCCAGTCCTGGCGTGCCCACGGATACCATGTCACCGTCATGACCGGCGTCGCCTGGGGCCGCTACGGCTCCTACCTGCGCGGCGACTTCGACGGCCAGCAGCACTGGGACGAGACCCAGCAGGAGAAAAGCGGCAAGCTCATCCTTCACGGCGGCCGCGAGGTCCCCTATGTCTCTCCCTCGCTTGCCTATGGCCGCTTCCTCGCGCAAGGCGCGGAACGCGCCATCGACGCCGGTGCCGAGGCCATCTACCTCGAAGAGCCGGAGTTCTGGGCCCGCGCCGGCTGGAGCCCCGCCTTTCAGCGCGAGTGGCAGGCCTTCTATCACCAGCCCTGGCAGGCCCCCGACTAGTCCCCCGACGCCCAGTACCGCGCCTCTAAGCACAAGTACTACCTGTACCGCCGCGCCCGCGCCCCGGTCTTAGATGCTGTCA
>CAXTSA010000144.1:3361-7146 GCA_964246755.1 uncultured Acidobacteriaceae bacterium | reverse complement strand
GGATTTCGAGAGATCAAGTGTTCTGCTCGCTTGCCGGAAGCAACCCCGCCCGTCTATTCGCCTGCCCATCCAACCCGGCGCAACGTTCCGGCCCGTTGCGCTATCTAAAGCCCCACGATGCCGCCCCGCGAGTCTTCAAAAGCAATTCCCTCCAAGCCATGCGCGGTTTGCGGGCGGGAGATCACTTGGCGCAAAAATTGGGAGCGCTCCTGGTCCGAGGTGCGTTACTGCAGCGATGGCTGCCGGCGCCGCGCCAGGTCCCGCCCCGCCGGGGAGCAGGACGCGGCGCTGGAGGCCGCGATCCTGGCGCTGCTGTCCGAGCGCGGCGCCGGCAAAACGATCTGTCCCTCGGAAGCAGCTCGACGCGTGGCGGCTAGCGGTGTACGCGAGGCCTGGGAGCCGCTGATGCAGCCAGCCCGCGCAGCCGCCCGCAGGATGCAAGCCGCGGGCCGCCTGCTCATCCTGCAAGGCGGCCATCCCGTAGACCCGTCCCACGCGAAAGGCCCCATCCGCCTCAAACTTACCTAACCTTTGTGTAAGCTCAGGAATATGGCTGTGGAGCTTTCATTTAAGGATAAGGTGGTGCTGGTGACCGGGGGCTCGCGCGGCATCGGCGCGGAAACCGTGCGGCTGTTCGTCCAGGCCGGCGCCAAGGTTGTGTTCAGCTACCGGGCCGCCCACGGGGCCGCCGAAGCCCTCGTCGCCGAGTGCGGCGGCATCGAGCACTGCCTCGGGCTCGCCGCGGAGCTGGGCTCGGCCGAGCAGGGGCGGGCTCTCCTTGCAAAGGCGATTGACGTCTGGGGCCAGCTGGATGCGCTGGTTGTAAACCACGGCGTCTGGCCGCCCCACGATGCGCCGATCCACTCCATGACCGACGGGCAGTGGCGCGGCACAATGGGCGTCAATCTCGACAGCGTCTTCGGCCTGGTGCAGGCCGCGGTCGCCCATTTCCATTCTCGCGGCGCTGCGAGCGCACCGCGCGCGCACATCGTGCTGGTCGCCTCGACGGCAGCGCAGCGCGGCGAGGCTTTTCACGCCGATTATGCCGCTTCGAAGGGCGCGCTCATTTCGCTGACCAAGAGTCTTTCGAGTGAGCTCGCCGCGCAGGGTATCGCCGTGAACTGCGTCGCCCCCGGCTGGGTCGCGACCGATATGTCCGCGCCCGCGCTCGCAACCGATGCCGGCCGCGAGAAAGTCTTCGGCACCATCCCGATGGGCCGCGTAGGCACGCCGGCCGAGATCGCAGGGCCCATCCTGTTTCTGTGCACACCGTGGGCCGGGTTCGTCTCCGGTGAGATCCTGAACGTAAACGGCGGCGCCGTGCTGGTGGGCTAAATGAAAACTCCCCTGCTTGCGGCTGCTTTGTTCTTCGCCGGTGTTTCCGTGCACGCGCAATCCGCGCCTGTGCCCGCCGCTGCACAGCCGGTCGACGGCAATGCGAGCGACCCCCAGGCGGTTACGTTGATGGGCCAGATGGTTGCCGCGCTCGGCGGCCCAAAGTGGCTGGCGATCCACAACGTGTATGAGGAGGGCCGCACTTCCGGCTTTTTCCAGGGCAAGCCGACCGGCGCGATCGGCGACTTCCGCTCCCTGCGGACCGTGCCCGCCTCGCGCACCGACCCCGGTCTACAGCGGACCGAGTTCACCAAAAAACGCGACGTCGTCACTATCCTGACCGGCGATATCGACTGGGAGATCACCTATCGCGGCAAGCGCCAGATACCGCCCGAGGAGTTTCTCTCGACCTTTCGCCGACGCGACCACTCGCTCGACGAAGCGGTGCGCATCTGGTGGCACGAGCCTGGAACCGTCCTGTTCTTCGGCGGCCAGAAAATGGCTGAGCGCCACCTGGTCGACGAGCTCACGCTGCTCGACGGTGCCAATGACAACATCACGCTGCAACTCGACACGGACACCCACCTGCCGGTGCGCGTTTCCTTTACCTGGCGCGATCCGTTGTACAAGGACAAGAACGAGGATGCCGAGGAGTTCGCCGACTACCATCCCGTTGACGGAATCCAGACGTCGCTCAACGAGACCCTCTACCATAACGGCGATATGACGTCGCAGCGGTACCTGAGCCGCGTCGCCTACAACGTCGAGGTGCCGCCGGATGCGTTCGATGTGGATGCCGCAGTGGCGAAGCTTAAGAGATAAAGCCGCTTCCAGGTAAAACCGCCTACGCAGCCGGCGGCCACTGACGTGGTATTTTTGCGTGAGGCTGGACGGTCAGCGATGTAGCCCTCCCGTTGGTCGGGATTGAGTTCCCCGAGCATCGCGAGGGTCAGAAGGGCTGGTTTTTCTAAGCATTGAGAAAGGCATGTCCCGAAGGGACCGCAAGCCGCGCAGGCGGTTCTAGAAGTTGCTCGCTGTCGCCTGAACCAGCGCGTCAATCGTTCCACGCGAGCCCGTTCCGGGATAGTCATTGCACAAAATGGAAAAGATCACCAGCCGCCCGCTGTTCGCGGTCAGAAATCCGCTCAGCGCATCCACCTCGCCCAGCGTCCCGGTCTTGGCCTGCACCCGCCCGCGCAGAGCAGGGAAGCGGCCGGCCAGGGTGCCGTCGACCCCGCTCGACGGCAGGGAGTTCCGCAGCAGAGGCCCCCAGGTCTGCGCCGTGCTGTAGCGCAGCAAGGTGGTGAGCGCGCGCGGCGTGACCAGGTCTTTCGTCGAGAGCCCCGAGCCGTCATACAGCACGAAGTCGTCTCCCTGCACCCCGGCCTCGGTCGTCGCCCACGCGCGCACCACCCGCGCCCCCTGCGCTGCCGACCCATCCGCCGCTTCCACACGGCCCAGCAGACGCAGCAGCAGCTCCGCATGCAGGTTTTGCGAAACTTTGTTGACTACCGTCACGATGTCGCCCAGCGGCACCGACTGCCGGCTCGCCACCACGCGCCCCGCAAGCGCCTCGCCGGCCGAACCGGCTTGGGACGCGGGCGGGATTTCCGAAGGGGGCGCCAGGGCGCGAAGTACCAGCGGCTCGCGCGTTTCCGCCGGGAAAGCCTGCGTGTCGACCGAAGCCCGGTGCGCCACCGATGCGCCCCCGCTCACCGCCACTCCATGCGCCGCGAGCGCCGCCCGAAATGCCTGCCCCGCGAACCGCGCCGGGTCGTCCAGCGCCAAGGCCAGGTGCACGGCGGCCCCGCCCACGGGCAGGCTGCCGTAAACGCGCAAGCCTTCCCCATCCTGCACCCGCGCCAGCCCCAGCGCCGGTTTCGTTCCCGCGGCCGAAGTGACTGCCGTGATTGCCAACCCGCTCGCCAGCCCAGGCACGTCCGGCAGCCAGCTTGCTGCGATCGGCGAGCCTTCCTCCGCCCCCGGCACAATGGTCAGGTAGCGTACGTCATCGTTCACCGGCAATGCGGAGATCCCTGCGCCGTACTCCCACTGCAGGTCGTCCCAGCCCCACCCGGCGCCGTGACGCTCGTCGGCGAACAGGGTGTCGTCGGCAATCACCGGCCCGTCCACCGCATGGACGCCGCTCGTTAGCACCTGCGCGGCCAGCGCGTCGAGGGCCCCGAGCGGCGGGTTCGGCCTGTCCGTTTTCCCGGCGTACGGGTAGGCGCGCCCGGAGAGTGTCGGGTCTGCCCCGCCCACCAGCCGCAGATCGCCATGCAGGGTGCCGCCCTCATCCACCGTGCCCTCGGCAACCACCCGGGTGTTCATCGTGTAGCCCGGTCCCAGCAGCGCCAGTGCCGCGGAGGTTGTGAAGAGTTTTGCGTTCGAAGCAGGCTCGAACAGCTGCGCGTCGTTGCGCGCGTACAGGGTGGCGCCGGTCGCCGCAT
>CAXTSA010000144.1:0-3351 GCA_964246755.1 uncultured Acidobacteriaceae bacterium | reverse complement strand
GGCCGCGGAAGCCGTCGCCGTTATCGCCATCACCGCCGCCGCCGGTGGGGCGGTAAGCAGAGCGTCCGCCGCCGCCATCCCGCCGGGCTGCGCGCTCCCAACTGACGCCGAGCTGTTCCCCTGGGAGAAAGCGCAGGCTGTGCCGAGCAGAACAGCCGCAATCGTTGCGGCACATGGGAAAGGACGCATCGTCCCCCGGAGTGTAGCATTGCGCCGTCCAGCATCTTGCGGGAACGACGTGTGATGGACGATGCGAGAGTCGTCCGGCGCCCCGCCTACTCGCGGCGGAGCGGCATCGAATCTCTCGATGCCAGCCTTTCAACGCCTGCGACTCGACTGGAAACTCCGCACACGCGTCCTCCCCTTAGGCGTTCGCACCCTCATCATGGGCATCGTTAATCTCACGCCGGATTCGTTCTCAGGCGACGGTCTTGCCCGGAGTGCCGACCGGGGCATCAGCCATGCCGTGGGCCTGCGCGACCACGGCGCCGACCTCCTCGACCTCGGCGGCGAGTCTACGCGTCCCGGCTCCGGCGCCGCCGGCGACCGCGCCATCTCGACCGGCGAGGAGCAGGACCGTCTCCTGCCCGTGCTCGAAGCACTCCGTCGCGAGCGACCCCAGGCCATTCTCTCGATCGATACCTACCGGGCCGAGACCGCATGCGCGGCTCTCGCTTGCGGAGCCGAGATCGTCAATGACGTGAGCGGCTTTCTGTGGAACCCCGCGATGGCCGAGGTTTGCGCCCGGGCGCGCTGCGGCGTGGTCTTGATGCATACGCGCGGCCGTCCGCAGGACTGGAAAACCCTGCCGGCGCTGGCCCCATCCGAGGTCGTGCCCCTGGTTGCCGAGGGCTTGGGCGAGCGTCTCGCGAGTGCCGAAGCTGCAGGCGTGCGCCCAGAGAGCATCGTGCTCGACCCCGGCTATGGCTTCGGCAAGGCATTCGACGCGAACTACGCCCTGCTGCATGGGCAAGCTGCGCTCCTCGCACTCGGTCGCCCGCTGCTCGCCGGGGTGTCACGCAAGGCGTTTCTCGCGAGAACGCTCGGCCGGCTGCACGGCGGCCTGGGTTCCAGCTCAGGTTCCAGCTCAGGTTCCAGCTCCGGTCCCAGCTCCGGGCCCGGCTCGGACCCACCACCTGCCGAGCGCGAGCACGCCACCCTCGCCGCTTCCGTCGCGGCGGTCCTCAACGGAGCGAGCCTCTTGCGTATTCACGCCGTTCAGCCTGCGCGAGAAGCCGCGGCGATCGCCGACGCAGTGCTCTCCGCCGGTGAAGCCCTTTGACCTACTGCCGGCGCGCCGTGGAGTCGTGTACGCGGTTTGCTTCAAAGCTCACGACCCGCCACTGCCCGCGCGTCATGCTCCACACCCGGGTGTATCGATATTCGCCCAGCAGCACCTCGCCGGAATACACGCCTTCTACCCGCACCTTCGAGGTCACCACAGCGGTCGTTCCGTAAATCCGTATCTTGCGGTCTTCGACGTCGAGCTTCTGGACGCGCTCCTGGCCGCTGGCGCGCGACTGCACTTCCTCACTCTTGCTCTCGATTGCACCGGCCGGGCCAATGCCGACATAGCTGTCTGCCAGCATGGCCGCCATGGCGGCGTTGTCCCCGGAAAGCAGCGCGGTGTGCCATTGCTGCTCCAGCTTTTCGATCTGTCGGTGATAGGCGCCTTTTTGTCCGCCCCCCGTCAACGGGATCACGATCGACCACGCAGGCGAAGCGGCAAGCAGCCCACAAAGCAGGAGCACCC
This sequence comes from uncultured Acidobacteriaceae bacterium, assembly GCA_964246755.1. Taxonomy (GTDB): domain Bacteria; phylum Acidobacteriota; class Terriglobia; order Terriglobales; family Acidobacteriaceae; genus EB88. Next base: position 1,598 of record CAXTSA010000144.1, on the reverse strand, counting down.
ACCCCTTTACCTGGCTTCCGCTGCTGCGACGCCCGCGTCTCATGTACCTACCGGGATGGCTCTGGGTGGTAACGGGATGCATCGCGTCGCCTCGCTCCACAGGAGTTGTTTCCAGTATCGGCCACATACCGCCCGCGCTCTAGGGGACGAAAGTACCCAATCCCCCATGACCCAGCCGGCTCAGGCTACCGCATGCAGGTCTTCGACCGCGCGCTCGCGCATACGCTGGTACAGGCAGCTGACCGCGTATCTCTGGAAGTGCGGCGTCGCCCGGTGCGCCTCGAGCGCCGCCCGGTCCCGGTATTGCTCGTAGATCAGCACCGTGTCGGAGGCTGCCTCGCTCCAGTGCGGGATGTAGGTAAGGCAGCCCGGTTCCTTGCGCGACTCAGCCGCAAGCCGGCGCAGGCACTCCGAAATGTCCTCCCGGTCCTCGGGGGCGAACCGCATGCGTACCAGAAAGCTGACAGTCTCGGCCATTTCCGCCCCTTTATCCGTGCAGTTCGTTGAGGGCCGCGCGGAACGCCGGCAGCTCGATCGTCTGTTCACGGTCCGGGCCGGTCGAAACCATGCCGATTTTCGCGCCCGACTCTTTCTCCAGGAAGCGGAGATAATCCTTCGCGAGCTGCGGCAGCTCGTCGTACGTTTTCGCGTTCTCGGTCGACTCCCCCCAGACTTTTAGAGTGGTGTAGATGGGCCGGATCGCCTCGATCCCCCGCACGTCGGCCGGCATGGTGTCCGCTTCCCGCCCATCGATCTCGTAGCCGATGCACACGGGAATTTGCTCCAGCGCGTCCAGCACATCTAGTTTGGTCACCACCAGCCACTCCGTCCCGTTGATCCGGTTGGAGTAGCGCAGCAGCGGCAGGTCGAGCCAGCCGCAACGCCGCGGGCGCCCGGTTACGGCGCCGAACTCCTGCCCGCGCGTGCGCAGCAGTTCGCCGGCTTCGTCGTGGATCTCGGTCGGAAATGGCCCCTCGCCGACCCGCGTGACATACGCCTTTGTCACGCCAATCACAGTGCCAATTTTCGTCGGTCCCACGCCGGTACCGGTAATCGCGCCGCCCGCCGTTGCCGACGAGGAAGTCACGAACGGGTAGGTTCCGTGGTCGATGTCGAGCATGGTGCCCTGCGCGCCTTCAAACATCACGCTCTTGCCCGCGTCGATCGCATCGTTGAGCAGCGCGGCGGTGTCCGTGACGAACGGGCGAATCAGCTCGGCCGCCGCGGCATAGTCGTCATACATCCTGGCCGGGTCCAGCGGATGCGTCCCGAACAGCGCCTGCGCGATCGTGTTCTTTTCGCGGCAGGCATTCTCAATGTGCGTCTTGAGCAGGTCGTCGTTGAGCAAATCGACGACGCGCAGCCCGTTGCGGGCCATCTTGTCCTCATACGCGGGCCCAATGCCGCGCGAAGTCGTTCCGATCTTCTGCCGCCCCGGCGCACTTTCAGCCGCAAGCTCGATCATGCGGTGGTATTCGAGGATGACCTGCGCCCGGTTCGATACCTTGAGCTGCCGGTCGACATCGACGCCCAGTTCGCGCAGCTTGCCGATCTCTTTCAGGAAAGCCATCGGGTCCAGTACCACGCCATTGCCGATC
>CAXTSA010000143.1:0-7146 GCA_964246755.1 uncultured Acidobacteriaceae bacterium | reverse complement strand
CTCGCCGAAGCGCAGGGAAAGACCGCATAGCCGTGTAACTTTCGGACGCAAAGGCGGCCTGCGCCTTCCCTGCTCGACCCTAAAGGAGTCTATGCGACCTATCCGTTTTGCTCCGGCAGCCGCGCTTCTTCTGCTTGGCGCTTTCCCCGCCTTCGCGCAACAGCCTTCCCTTTCCGCTCCCCTCGACACCACCGCCGCCCCCGTCGCCCCCAAGGCGCTGCGCAGCTTCGACACCGCCTCCATCGATAAAACGGCCGACCCCTGCACCGATTTTTACCAGTACGCCTGCGGCAACTGGCGCAAGAACAACCCGATCCCCTCGGATCAGGCGCGCTGGGGCACGTTCAACCAGCTCGGCGAGCGTAATAACTATCTCCTGTACACCGATCTGAAGCAGGCGGCCGACGCTCCAAAAGGCCCGCTGCAGAAGCAGTACGGCACGTTTTTCTCGGCCTGCATGAACGTGGACCAGGCCAATGCGCTCGGCGACAAGCCGGTCCAGCCCAGCCTCCGCGCCATCGAGGCTATCAAGGACAAGAGCGAGATCGCGGCGTTTCTCGGCAGCAAGCAATACATTGGCGACGGCTTCCTCCGCTTCGGCGTGGAGCAGGACCAGAAGGATTCGAGCCAACAGATCGCGTCCATCCGGCAGGCCGGCCTCACGCTGCCGGACCGCGATTACTACCTGACGACGGACGAGCGCAGCGTGAAGCTCCGCTCCCAGTACCACGATTACCTTGTGACCATTTTCAAGCTCATCGGCGATAACGCGCCGACGGCTGAAACCGAAGCCAAGAACGTCCTCGACATCGAAACGGCGCTGGCCAAGGGATCGATGGCGCGCGTGGACATGCGCGACCCGGACAAAATCTACCACCCCATGCCGGCCAGCGACCTGAAGCAGCTCGCCCCGGACTTTACCTGGGAGGCGTTTTTCGCCGGGGTACAGCCGCCCACGTTCACGACCGTCAACGTCGCGCAGCCGGACTATCTGAAGATGATGGCCTCGGTGATCAACGACCAGCCGTTGCCGGCGCTTAAGAGTTATCTGCGGTTCCACTCCGCCAATGAGGTCGCGCCCTACCTGTCGAAGCCGTTTGACGATGCCTCGTTCGAGTTCTTCAACAAAACCCTGCGCGGGCAGGCGGTGGAACAGGCGCGCTGGAAGCGGTGCACCGCGCTGACCGATCGCGAGTTCGGCGAGGCCGTCGGCCAGGACTGGGTCAAGCAGAACTTTCCGCCGGAGAACAAGGCCAGCATGGAAAAGCTGGTCGGGAATCTGAAAGAGTCGTTGGGCGATGACATCAAGCAGCTGCCCTGGATGTCGGACGCGACCAAGCAGGAGGCGCTCAAGAAGCTTGGGACCTTCCGCGACAAGATCGGCTACCCGGAGCAGTGGCGCGATTACTCGGCCGTGCAGGTGACGCCGACGGATTTCGTAGCCGATCTCCATGCCGCGCAGACCTTCAACTACGACTGGCAGCTCGGTCACATCGGCAAGCCGGTGAACGAAAAAGAGTGGGGGATGACGCCGCCGACCGTCAACGCCTACTACGATCCGCCGATGAACGACATCAATTTCCCGGCCGGCATCCTGCAGCCGCCGTTCTACTCGCAATCCATCGACCCGGCGGTCAACTACGGGGGCATTGGGGTCGTGATCGGCCATGAGATGACCCACGGCTTCGATGACGAGGGCTCGCGCTACGACCCGCAGGGCAACGTGCGCCAGTGGTTCACGGCCGATGACCGGGCCAAGTTCGACGCGAAAACCGACTGCGAAGTGAAGGAGTACGGCAACTTCGAGCCGGTGCCGGGGCAAAAACTGAACGGCAAGCTGACGCTGGGGGAGAATACGGCGGATAACGGCGGCATCCGGATCGCCTACCAGGCGCTGCAGAAGGCGATGGCGGACGAGCCGGCGGCGGAGCGGACGAAGAAGATCGACGGCTACACGCCGGACCAGCGCTTCTTCATCGCATTCGGACAGATCTGGTGCTCGAATGTGACAGATGCGGCCGAGCGTGTGATGGCGAAAACCGACCCCCATTCACCCGGCGAGTTCCGCACGAACGGTACTGTGCAGAACTTCGAGCAGTTCGGCAAGGCATTCGGCTGCCACACGGGCCAGCCGATGATGCCGGCCGATGCCTGCCACGTCTGGTAAGCTCGTCTTCATCAGTACTACGTTTTAGAGTGCGGAGAGACGCCGAGGAAGGCCGGCATGTGCCGGCCTTTCCCATTGCTCACGACTCGCACATTGCCCGGAGCGTACAGCGCCTCCGTGCGGTTACAATGAGCAGGGACAGAAGCCCGCGAGGGGTCCCCACCACCGTTCCTGCGCCGCCAAGATGCGCGAGCAGGATGAAGGAAGCGCATGAAGTTCCGCAATTTGAGCCGCACCGTCCTGGCCGCAGCCGGGTGTGCCGGCATTGCTCTTGGCCTTACCTCCTGCTCCGCTGATCACACTGTCGGCTATGTTTATGTGCTGGGCACCACGGCTGCCGGGCAGACCGCGGGCGAAATCAATGCGTTTCGCGAGGACAACAACAACGGCACGCTGGTCAACGTGGCTGGTTCGCCCACCACCACCGGCGGCGACAACCCGATCCGCGCCGTGATCCCCTCCGGCAACCGGTTCGTCTACATCCTCAACTCGGGAACGGCGGCGACTGACAGCAGCGGCAATACCACTTACGCAAGCTCGAACGTTGCCTTGTTTTCCATCGGTGGCTATGGACAGCTTTCGCCGCAGCAGCAGTACTCGAGCCAGGGGTTTGGGTCGATACGAGTTGCAGTGGATTCGGCCGGTGCCCACCTGTTTGTCTTGGACCGGTATGAAAATGTAGGTGTCGCAAGCGGCACAGTGGCTCCCACAGGCGTCTCTGTCGCGTCCGGCGCGGCACCTCCGGCGGGCTATCCGTGCCAGGACGCAAACAATCCCTCGATCTATCACCCGGTCGGCGCCATCACCGTATTCTCGATTGACGGCTCCACGGGGCGGCTCGGTGTGCAGCAGAACCAGACGAACCAGACCCTGACCTACTTCCCCGTCGGCTGCGACCCGGTGGACTTCCGACTTGCCGGTGGCTACCTGTACACGATGGACAGGGGTTCTGTGAGCAACGGCGACCAGCAGACGGTCAACGTCTATGCTGTCAATGCCAACAGCGGGCAGCTTACACCGACGCAGACCGGCCAGATCAAGGTAACGAGCGGCAATACCAGCAACATCACCGCGGTGACGGGCGACACGGCCGGGCGGTACGTGTATTTGATCGACACGGCGAATGACCAGATCTACCTCTATACCGTGGGAACGAATGGCGCGCTGGTCGCGGTTACGGGTTCACCGTACGACAACAGGGGTAACACTCAGGCCACCGGCCCAGTGCAATCGTTCACGGACTCGACGGGTAAGTACCTGTACGTCATCAATGGCGGCCCGGCCGGCGGAACCTCGAATTCGAGCTCGGATATAGGCGGGTACTCGGTGGACGGGGCGACGGGCTTTCTCGACGCGAATACCCAGGCATCGCCGTACGCGGGCACGGTGGCCGGTCCGGTCTGCATCTTTGAGGATCCGACCAACCAGTTCATCTATGTCGCCGGCGGGCTCGATAACAGTATCACGGGCCGCAGACTGGACCCCAACACCGGCACGCTGACCGCCCTGCGAGTGAATGCGACGGTTCCGACCGTGGGCACGCCCTCCTGGTGCCTCGGTATCTCGAGCGCACTGTAGCTTCTTCAGACCGCGGGCAATGCGCCCGCGGTTGCGTTACACACTCGGGGGCGCGCCCCTTTACCCAACAGCTTCTCCCCGCACAGCACGACGGGGTGAGCGCAAGGATTTCGATGAAGTTGAAGCAATGGAGCCAGAGCATCCTGGCCGTAACAGCCGTGATCGTCGCTGGTGCTGGACTGGTTTCCTGTGGAACGAGCAACACAGTCGATTACCTGTATGCCACCTCGTCCAGGAACAATCCGGGGCAGATCAATGTGTACCGGGTGGATTCGCAATCAGGCGCGTTGACGCAGATTCCCGACTCGCCCTACCCGACCCAGGGCCGCAACCCGGTTTCGCTGGTCATCGATGGGGCGGGCAAAAACCTCTACGTGGCGAACCGGGATGACAACAGCATCCTTCAGTACGGCATCGGCACGGACGCGAAGCTGTACGGCGCGAACACCATCAACCCCTCGGGTTCCGAACCTGTTTCGCTCGCGATCCACACCTATACGGGAGCGAACAACAGCTCGGTCAGCTTCCTGTTTGTGGATGAGAATCTGCAGCCGAATTACACGGACTTGAATACCGGTCCGGGTGCGCTGTATGTGTACCAGCTCGGCAGCGATGGCACACTCAGCTCCACCCCGATCACGCAGACCGTCAATGGTACGGCCCAAAACTACTACCCGCTGGGCATGACGCCAACCGCGGTCAACGTCACCGATGATGGCCAGCATATCTACGCGACGGACATCCTGGCCACGGGCCAGACCGGAACCGATACAGTAGCGAGCGGCGGCAGCGGCGCCGGCTGCACCGCGGGCCAGGGCGCGATCGAGGGATTCAACTTCTCCCAGCTCGACAGCAACGGCCTGCCAACCGGCGCCATCACCCCGGCCACAGGCAGCCCTTTCTGCGCTGGAGTCACACCCTCCGCGGTCGCAAGCCATCCGTACAGCACGTTTCTGTACGTGACGGACAGCGCGCAGAACCAGGTGATTCAGTACAGCATCAATACGACCACGTCCCCCGGCTCTCTCAGGACGCTGCCGCAGTCTGTGGTCGCAACCGGCACCGCTCCAGCCGGTATCGTAGTCGAGCCGCGCGGAATGTTTGTCTACGTGTCGAACAGGATCGGCGGCAGCGTCTCCGGCTATGCCGTCAACCTGGGTACGGGCGCGCTGACGGCGCTCGGGACCGGCGGCAGCGCAGCAACACAGACCCAGCCCATCTGCCTCATCGTGGAGCCGGCGCTGGCACGCTTCCTGTACACGGCCAATTTTGTCGATGGGTCAATCAGCGGCTTTTCGCTCGATCCGAACAGCGGTGCGCTGGCCGCTACCCAGGGCGCCTTCTACGGAACCTCGGGGCTGTCGACCTGTGTCGCCGCGACCTCGCACGGCAATCACCCCATCATCCACGTCCAGAACACGGCAGGCTGATCGGGCTTGCCGGAATGAAAAAAGGCCCGCGCTTCCCCGCGCGGGCCTTTTTTGTTGCGCGCCGCTTCATCGAGCACCGCCCCCGTTTTTGCGAAAACGACCGGGCGTTGCGCCTCCGCTCTTCACTCAAGCCAGCAGTTTGCGAATCCTTCGCTGCATAGGCCGCTCGACGAACATGAGGGTCAGCCCGGCGCCGAGCGCCAGCAGGCAGTAGCTGATCCACGGGTCGAAGCGGACGAGCCCGGTTCGATCGAGCAGGTGCGAGTCGTGGATAAGCGCCCAAAGATTGAAGTGCAGGATGTACAGGCAGTAGCTGGCCTGGCCGAGCGCGACAAAGGGCGCGAAGCCGAAGAAGCGGGCGATCAGGTTCTCCCCGGCAAGCCCAAGAATGGCGCAGGCGAACAGAGGCATAAGCAGGCCGTCGTGCATCAGCACATACGGGATCCCGTCGCCGAAACGCAGGATGGTATAGATGCCGCCGACGCCGAGCAAGCCCAGCACGAGGCGGGGCCAGCTTGTGCGCCGCAAGCGTCCGTCGAGGTCGGCCAACGTCATGCCGAACAGGAAGGACGGCAGGTGCGGCGGCGGGCTGAACTTGAGCGCGCGGATCCAGAATCCCTCGGTATAGCGGCCCGGGTGCGGGTCGCCGTCCGGGTGGAAGTGCATGTAGAGCAGCGGCAGGGTCATTCCGCAAACCCAGAGCGCGGCAAGCAGGCGGAGCGTGCCGGGGGTCGTTTGCGGCCGTCGCCAGCGCACCGCGAAGGGAAACACCAGGTAGAAAAAGGCCTCAGTCGACATGGTCCAGGCCGGCGTGTTCCAGAACGTGGAGAGGGTTGGGCTCCAGCCCTGCAGCAACAAGGGCGTCAGCAGCAGGCCTTTGTAAAACTCGGAGTGCGGACGCGCCTGCCACTCATCATGGAGCATGCCGAGCGAGAGGATGAGGGCGAAGGCGTACACCGGGTACAAACGCGAAAGCCGCGCGAGCCAGAAGCGCCAGTGCACCAGCTCACCACGCTGCGCTCGCGCGCTGTAGTTATAGGACAGGATGAAGCCGGACAGTAGGAGAAAAAAAGAGACGGAGGTGTAGCCGTTGTCCACGATGGGCGCGAACGGGCCGAACCACTTCGGGTTTGAAAAGTGAAAGAAAACGATGTTGCAGGCGGCAAAGGCGCGTAGCCCGGTGAGCGCGGGCAGCCGATTGCGGCTGCTCGCGGCGGGTTTCGCCCCTTCCGGTGGAACAGGGGAAGAGGGCGAATCGTCCTCGGCGGAGAGCAGCGCGGGCTTGCCGGCGGGCTCGCCCATGGCAGCGGGAGGGCTCGGACGGAAAGAGCGGGCAGCCGGTGCGAGCTCCCCGGCAGGGGCCGAGTCGCCGGAACCGGAGGAGTGAAGCGTTCGATCTCCCGTTGCCGATCCCGTCAGCAGGTCACCAGCGACCCGATCTTCTCCCCCAGGATCACGCGGCGAATGTTGCCCGGCTCGTTCATGTTGAAGATGATCATCGGCATGTTGTTGTCTTTGCACAGGCTCACCGCGGTCATGTCCATCACCTTTAACCCGAGCCGCATGATTTCCATGTAGGTTATTTCTTCAAATTTGGTCGCTGTCTTGTCGAGCACCGGGTCGGCGCTGTAGATGCCGGAAACCTTGGTCGCTTTCAGCAGCACGTCTGCCTTGATCTCCATGGCGCGCAGGGACGCGGCCGTGTCGGTCGAGAAATACGGATTCCCTGTCCCGGCCGCGAAGACGACTATGCGGCCCTTTTCCAGATGACGCACGGCGCGGCGGCGGATATACGGCTCGCACACCTGGTGCATCTGGATCGCGGACATCACGCGGCAGTGCATGCCGGTTTTCTCGATCGCATCCTGGATGGCCAGCGAGTTGATCACGGTCGCGAGCATGCCCATGTTGTCGGCAGAGACGCGGTCCATATGTTTGGCCTGCTCGGCGACGCCGCGGAAAAAGTTCCCG
>CAXTSA010000142.1:6874-7167 GCA_964246755.1 uncultured Acidobacteriaceae bacterium | reverse complement strand
TGCCGGAGGACCCCGAGACCTCTGCGCTGTACAGCCATTTCACGGGTGTGAGGGCCTTTGAAGGCGTTCAGCAGTATGAGGCGGGCCAGCCGCCGTATCCGCCGGATGCCGCCGCGCTGCATCATGTCTTTGACGGTGGTTGGATGTGGGTGCTGCACTTTAATAATGGCTGGACCAGCGCGGGTTTTGCCGCGTCGCGTGCCGCGGCTGAAAGGTTTGGCTTTGGCGAGAGAGAGGCTGCGTGGAAGCGACTGCTGGATGCCTTGCCTGAGGTAAAGCAACTGTTCGCGGGC
>CAXTSA010000142.1:0-6864 GCA_964246755.1 uncultured Acidobacteriaceae bacterium | reverse complement strand
AAGCGCGAGACGCCGTTCACCTCGGTGCCGCAGCTCTCGTTCCGCAGCGCCACGATGGTGGGACAGGGCTGGGCGATGTTGCCATCGGCCGCGGGCTTTGTGGATCCGCTGCTTTCGACGGGGTTTCCGTTGTGCTTGCTGGGTGTGTTGCGCCTTGCGGAGATCCTGGAGCACGACTGGGGCAGTTCGAAGCTCGAGAGTAGCCTCGCGCAGTATGCGGCCGAGACGGATGGTGATTTGCTGGCAACCTCGGAGCTGATTGCGGCGCTGTACGCGAACATGGGAGATTTCGCGATGTTCCGCACGCTCTCGCTGTTGTATTTTGCGGCGGCGAGCTACGCGGAAACGGCGCGACGACTGGGAAAGCTCCACCTTGCCGACTCGTTCCTGCTGCACAGGGATGCAGTCTTCGGGCCCGCGTTTCGCCGCATCACGACGCGTGCGCGGCAGTCTCTCAGCGCAGAAGAGAAAGTCATCTTGCGGGAGGAGATTCTCGAGCTCGTTGAGCGTTTCGACGTTGCCGGCTTGTGTAAGAGGCCCGGCGACCATTGCTATCCGGTGCAAGCAGACGACCTGCTTGCGGGAGCGCACAAGGTACAGGCGAGTGTGCAGGAGATCGAAACCCTGCTGCGCCGCACGGGCTTCTACACGGCAGCGAGTTAGTGGAGTGAAGAACTGGTGAGCACCAGTGCCTTGGACCCAACAATCCCCTTGCCTTCCTGAACGGTAATGAACTGGTTTGCCGGTGTGCTGGCGATGCTTTCTTTGCGTCCGCTGGGCCAGACGATGTCGAGCGAGACCGCTTTGCCCGGCGCGGGCTTGCCGAGCCCGAAGGTGAGCGGAAGCTCGCTCTGCGAGAGATAGCTGGAGCCGCTCTTCACCATCTGCATCTGGCGATGGCCCTTGCCGCTGTTCAGTGTGACCTTGGCCCCGATCCCGTCGCGATTGGAACGGCCGCCGATGAGCTTGACGCGCAGCATGTCGTTCGCATTCCCACCGTCATTCCGCAGCAGCCGAGCCGGACCGCCGGAGACATTGAACGCAAGGTCGAGATCGCCATCGTTGTCGAAATCGAGGTAGGCTGCGCCGCGCCCTACGACGGGCTGTCGGAAAGCGGGGCCCACCGTCTCGGAAACATCGTCGAACTTGCCGTCCCCTCGGCTGTGAAAGAGCAGCGGCGGTTCTGCATATTTGAGTGTGGGTTGCAGAACGCTGATGTCATCCGCGACATGCCCGTTCAGCGCGAAGATGTCAGGCCGGCCATCGAGATCGTAGTCGAAGAAGAAGGTACCGAAGGTCAGTGATTTGGCGGAGGAAGGGCCTATGCCGGAGGAGGCTGTGGCGTCGGTGAAGAGGCCGCCGGCGTCGTTGCGATACAGGGCAAGGCTCTCGTTGGTGAAGTTGCCGATGAGCAGGCCTTGCTCGCCTGAACCGTCGAAGTCGGCGGCATCAACGCCCATGCCGGCGCGCGGCTTGCCGGCATCGCTGAAGGCCACGCCCGCGGCAAAGGCGCTTTCGGTGAACGTGCCGTTGTGGTTGTTGCGGTAGAGCTTATTGGGCTGCGTGTCATTGGCGACGAACAGATCCAGCCAGCCGTCGTCATCGAAATCGAGCAGCGCGATACCAAGGGATTTGCTGGTTGGATCGAACAGGCCGGCCTTCTTGGTCACATCCTCGAAGACGCCGTTGCCTTTGTTGTGAAAGAGAGTTGCGCTCTGGCCTTTGTAAGCCTCCGGCGTGCAGTACGACTTCTTCTTGCCGTCCAGCGAACAGGTTTGGTCCGTGGCGACGGACCAATTGACGTAGTGCGAGACGAAGAGGTCCAGTTTGCCGTCGTTGTCGTAGTCAAACCACACCGCGCCCGTGGAGAAACCGGCGTCCTTGACGCCTGCGTGCGCGGTTACGTCTGTAAACCTGCCGTTGCCCAGGTTGCGGAAGAGGTGATTGCCATCGAGCGCGGTGATGTAGATGTCGTCGCGGCCGTCGTTGTCGAAGTCGCCGACCGCGCAGCCCATGCCGTACATTTCGACTCCAAGGCCGGAGCCGCGCGTGACATCCGTGAAAGCGCCGTGGCCGTTGTTGCGGTAGAGCGCGGCGGTGGAGTGCGTCTTCTTGTGACCCGGCCAGTCCGTGGAGTTCACGAAGACGAGATCCTGCAGGCCATCGCCGTCGTAGTCGATGGCGCAGACGCCGCTGCCCATAGTCTCCGGCAGGTATTTACTGCCGAAGGCTCCGCTGTTATGTCGAAAGTGGATACCCGCGGCCGCAGTGACATCCGTGAAGGTGACGGGACCGGAGGGACGGATGGCGGCGGTCGCCTGTTGTACGGGAGCAGCGAGCATTGCTTTTACGTTCGCGGTGTTGACCGGGCGGCCAGGGTTCTGCCTTGAGGTCGCCGCCAGGCAGTGGTGGCCTCCCGATAGAAGCAGGATGAAGACTAGAGCGGAAAGAAGAGCAGGGGCGAGGCGAAGTGAGCGCAACGAATGAGTTCCTTGATGCAGATCGTGTGCTGGCGCAGATCAGTTCGCCGAGCCTGCGAGCACCATGTTCGTAGTGGGCTGCGGCGTTTGTTTCTCGCGACGACCATTCCACCAGATGGAGAGGAGCAGGGCGGGCGGCCCGACGAGGAAAAGCGCGTAAAGCGGCGCGTAGATGCTGCTGTCGAGGCGCAGCACCATCTCTACCGCGGCGACGGCGAAGGCGACGGCACACTGGCCCAGCCTGGAACGAACCGTAGTTTTGGGGTCGGTGATCATGAAGAAAATGAAGAGCTGGTACTCGGGGCCGGTGATGGGCGAGAGTTCGGAGAGGAACGGGTCGCCTACGATGGAGGCGCGCAAGGCCGCGAACAGCACGAACGAGAGCACGTATGTGGCGCAGATGTGAAAGCGCCGCAGACGCCAGATGATCGCGGAGCCGAGCGCCCAGATGACCAGCATCGCCCACAGATTGTTGCCCCACTGAATGCTGAGCGTCGCGACGGTGTCGGCGGCCAGGAAGATGACAACGCAGATCGCGAAGTTCGACGGATTCCACAGATGCCGGTTCCTGTAGCGCACCACGTACTTTGAGGTGATGGCGAGCGCGGCGCAAAGGGCGTAGGGCCAGAAGGCCGGCGAACGCAGCAGAATACCGACGCTGATGCCGCTGATATAGGCGCTGGCAACATTGGGCCACTTGCCCACAACCAGCTTGCCGAGGATAAGCTCCACACCGATGCTGGTGCCAATGGCCAGCAGCGTGCGTGTCCAGCTCTCGAGGATGCCAAAGGAGAAGTGACCGATGAGAAGGACGAGCGTGATAAAGGCAGGAGGAAGGAAGCGGTTCTCCATGGAGAACCGCTTGCGCCATGAGGTTGCGGCGGTCGTCTCGGTCGGCGAAGGCACCGCGATGGTCTGGACGCTCACTCCGGCTCCTTGATGCTGTTCAACTGCCCGAGTTTCGGGTCGTTCAGCGTCTGAATCCTACCAGAAGGCCAGCGGATTTGTACTCCATCGAAATGTGGAGACGTGCCTAGACCGAAATGGAGACGGCGATCGTTCTGGGCGGCAAAGCCGTTGCCGCCGGAGACCTGCTGAATCTGCTCCTGACCATTCCAGCGGACGGTGACCTGCGCGCCGATGGCGCTGCGGTTGCTTCGTGTTCCTTCGAGAGCGAACTCGATCCAACGGTTCCTGGGGTCAACCGTATTGCGGTACAGTAGCAGCGGGCCGCGCTGGTTGGCCACGACGACGTCGAGCGCGCCCGAGTTGAACAGGTCGGCCATCACGACCGAGCGCCCGTCGTAGGTGTCGGTGACGCCGACGGCCTGGGCCACGTCCACGAACTTGCCGGCGCCGTCGTTCAGCCACACGTGCTTTTGCTGGTAACCGGAGTGGCTGCGGCCATCGACGGCGGGCCAGTGGTCCGCGTCGGAGATGATGGCCGCGTTGCCCCCCGCAACCTTGGCGAAGTCGTACCAGTAACTCCGCTTGCGGTCGAGCGAAACGTAGCCGTCGGTGAGGTAAAGATCGAGCGTGCCGTCGTTGTTCAGGTCGCCGAACTGCGCGCCGAAGCTCCAGCCGCCCAGCTCGACCCCGAGATCGCGGGCCATGTTTTGATAACGGACGGTGCCCGGGCTGGCGTTTTCCTTGGGGACCCACAAGTTGTTGCCCTGGATCAGGACGCCTTCTTCGGAGATGTTGGAGACATACACGGCGTACTTACCCGTGTTGAAGATGTCACCCACGGCGACGTTCATACCGCTTTTGGGGGCGAAGCCGACGCCGCTCGCTTCGCCTGCCGCGTGGAAGCGCTTGCCGTCGTTGACGAAGAGCTCAGAGACGCCGTAGTCGTTTGCGATAAAGAGATCGGGGTGCCCGGTGCCGCGCAGGTCGGCGGCAGCTGAGGCCAGCGCCCAGCGCCGGCTCGCGATGCCCACCTTTGCGCTGACCTCTTCGAAGTGGCCGTTGCCCAGATTGTGGAAGAGATATTTGCGGCCGCCGTTCTGGGCGTATTCGAAGCTATCCGGCATGATTCTGGTCGTCTTCAGATGCCATAGATCGACATCCTCAGCGTAGTAGCCGCCGACAAAGAGGTCGAGCAGTCCGTCGCCGTCGTAGTCGAACCAGAGTGCCGTGTTGGCGTTGATCCAGGGCGGCAGGCCCGCTGTGTCGGTGACCCGCGTGAAGCCCTTGCCTCGGTCGTTGTGGTAGAGCTCGGGCTTGCCCCACTTTACGAGGAAGAGATCCTCATAGCCGTCGTTGTCGTAGTCGCCCCAGACCGCGCCCATGGAGACGCCGGTGCCGGGCCGGTTCACGTCCGCGATGCCGAGCCGGCCGGCGACGTCGCGAAACGTCCCGTCGTGCTGGTTGCGATAGAGGCGGTTGTGCGAACCATAGGCGCTGTCGGTGGCGTAAATGTCAGGCCAGCCATCGCGATCAAAGTCGACGATGGACACCGAAGCGCCCATCGAGGCGACTTCGGGCATGATGGGTTTCAGCTTCGGGTCGAGCGTAGGCGCCTGGTGAACGAAGTCGATGCCGGCGGCGCGGGAGACCTCCTGAAGATCGAACCCATGCCGCGCGATAGCCGTTTTCCGGTCCAGCGTTGCTGAGGCGGCTTGCTGCCGTTGTAGCGAGGCTCGGCGCACGAGGAGGGGTGTCGCCAGCAGCCCTAAAAAGAGGATGCTGATGCTCAGTCGAACTACTGTGGCCCGCTTCACTGCGCTCCGTTGCTCCTGAGTGCGTTGCGAAAGGCCCCTGGCGTTACGTAGCGAGTTTGATAGGTCCGCCAGTCCCCCGCGTGATGGCGATAGACCCAGTCGTTTTCGAGCGTGCCTGGAGGTGTGTTGTAGTCGCGGCGGGCATGGTAGGGGTACGGCAGCACCGTTTGCGAGTAGGTGGAGTTGTAGTCGCCGTCCTTGATCCACCCGTCGCCGGCGATGACGAAGTCACGCACCCAGCCCGGTGGAGGCGGCGCGGGGGCGGCAAAGCGGAGCGTCATCTCGTCGCCCGCGTTCATGATGACGTAGCGATCGTCTACGCCGGCGAGGAGTTCGCGCACGTCGCCGAACCGCGTGTAAAAGCCTTCGAGATCGCGCCATCGCTGTGCGGTGCCGGCGAGCTTGTCGTAGTGCGGGATCTCCGGCGAGGAGGCATTTGCCTGCGTGATGACGGAGAAGCCGCGATAGTGCAGGTCGGCCGTGGCGGGGGCGAGGCGCTCGATGTGCATCGGTGTGGCGGGCAGCCCCTGCGCCCACTGGATCTGGTCCCAGTAGACTTCGAGGTTGGTGCGCAAACGCAGGCGATGCGGTTCCCCGGGCCGGAAAATGCCGGTGAGATCGAAGAGGCAGATTTTGTTACGGCCGGCAGGGAAGCCGAGGTTTGGGCGGCTCACGCGCCAGTGACCGTTGTTGTCCGGCACCTCGAGGCTGAGCCAGTGCGGCTTCTCCGCCGAGCCCTGGCTGAGCGCGACGTTGATGGACGAATCGGACGGGTGCAGCCATCCCTTCGCAATCAGCCAAATCGGACCCTGCGCGTTCTCCGGCAGCGTGATCTCGACGTAGTGACCGCGCGTGACTCCCTGGTACTGGCCACGGCCGAAGTTGTCGAGGTACACGCCGTCAAGGGCGCGCACGGTTGCGGTGACATCCTGCCCGCTGTCATCCACGGCGCGCTCGACGGGCTGTGGCTCGGCGACGGGCGTGACCGCCAGCTTCACCGCAGGCACATCGTAGCGTTCGTCGGTGAAGACCTCGGTGCCGGCCGGGTGGTCGACGGTCATGAGGGCCATGGAATCGTAGTAATAGGTTTCCCACAGCTCGCCCGTGACGCGCAGATCGTAGAAGCCGTCGCGCGGCTTCAGCTGATCGCGGCCGATCTTGTACCACTCCTCCGTGGCGGCGATCTTGGCCGCGCCCAGCGCGTTGATCCTCAGCCCGATCGCGGAACCCCAAGGCACGGAATCTTTGACGAACTCCATCCGGTGCCCGTTCCAGGCAAAGAGAAACGGGCAGGAGCCCTTGAGTCGCTGCTCGGTAACGATCTGCTGATTGGACTTCAGGCCGAACTCGGCGCGGACCGAGCCGTTCGGCCAGAGGATGCGCGCGAGATCGGTCTCGGTCTCTTCGCCCAGGCCGAAGTGCAGCGCGGGGCTGCGGATGGGCTGCTTTTGCACCAGCAGGCCGGAGCGAATCTCGATCTCGCCGCCGATGCCGAAGGAGTTGATGCGCTGGTCGCCGGTCGCCTGCTTCGCGCGTGGGCGGATGGTTTGCCAGCGGTAGTCTTTGGTGCCCTGGCTTGAGGCAATTGCGGCCGCGCCGTCGGCGGTAAGCCCGACCAGGGCGAGGTGGCCATTCTGCTTGAGGTCGGAGATGGCGAAGGT
>CAXTSA010000141.1:0-7194 GCA_964246755.1 uncultured Acidobacteriaceae bacterium | reverse complement strand
CGCGAAGGCGGCCGGACGGTGGGCGCCGGAACGATCTCGGAGATCATCGCGTAGCTCAGCAAGTCTGCAATCGATGGTTCAGTCATTTCGTTTTTTGCACGAAGGTGAGTCGCGGCGGGAGAGATCCCGCTGACCGGCAGAAAGATTTGGAACAGCAATGGTAGGACAAAGAATTCGCATCCGGCTGAAGGCATATGACTACCGGGTACTCGACACATCCACCGGCGAGATCGTCGACACCGCGAAGCGTACCGGCGCACAGGTTGCGGGACCGATTCCGCTACCGACGGTCAAGAATAAGTATTGCGTTCTCCGTTCGCCTCACGTCGATAAGAAGTCGCGCGAAGCGTTCGAAATTCGCACCCACAAACGTTTGATCGATATCCTTGAGCCCACGCAGCAGACCGTTGATGCGCTGATGAAGCTCGATCTGCCGGCTGGCGTCGACGTCGAAATCAAGGCTTTCGAAAAGTAAGCAGGAAACCCGGCAGTGCGCCTGGCCGGAAGGTCGCGCATGATGAGGAAGGAAACAGATGGCAGTTACAGGCATTCTAGGCAAGAAGATCGGCATGACGCAGGTGTTCGACGAGAAGGGTGAGGTCCACCCCATCACCGTTCTGCAGGCTGGCCCATGCGTGATCACCCAGTTGAAGACAATGGCGCGCGACGGCTATGACGCGGCGCAGATCGGCCTGGTCGAGTTTGTCAAGGCGTCGAAGGTCACGAAGCCGCAGTCCGGCCACTTCGCAAAGAACAATGTCGCGCCGGTACGTGTGATCAAAGAGGTCGGCGTAGAGGCGGTCAAGCCGGTTGCCGAGGGGGAGCAGGCCGAGGTCGGCGTCAAGGCGGGCGATCGTGTCCTGGTCGACATTTTCTCGGATGAGAAATATGTCGATGTTGTCGGTACCAGCAAGGGCCGGGGATTCGCGGGCGTTGTACGCCGGCATAACTTTGGCGGCGGTCCGAAATCGCACGGCCACATGTTTCAAGTGCAGGGCTCGATTGGTGCTTCCTCGTTTCCGTCGCGCGTGTTTCCCGGGCAGCGCATGCCGGGTCATTATGGCGTGGATCGGACGACGGTACGGAATCTGCGTATTCGCGGCATCGATCTCGAAGAGAACCTGATCATGGTCGAAGGTGCGATTCCAGGCGCGCGGGACGGTCTAGTTCTGATTACGAAGCCGAAAGCGCCGCCGCGCGAGCGCCGCGGGTTTGCGGGTTCGGGCACGGTTGATCCACTCAAGGCTTCAAAGAAAGCCTCCGCAAAGAAGAAGTAGGTGCCGCGTTCCGGCGAACAGTGTCCCTAGGACGCTAGACGAAGCGAATTGCAAGCTGCTTTTGCGCGAAAGCGCGGGCTGCGAAATGGGAAAATGATGGCAACGATCGATGTACACAATCTACGTGGAGAAACGGTAGGCTCCTTCGAGCTCGCCGACGAGATCTTCGCGCCCGACTCGGTGAATGAGGGCCTGGTTTGGGAGGCCGTCAAACACTTCCGGGCCGCCATGCGCCAGGGAACAGCCGCGACCAAGAACCGCAAGCTGGTCTCCGGCTCCGGCAAGAAGCTGTGGAAGCAGAAAGGCACGGGCCGCGCCCGCGTCGGCTCGGTACGTTCACCGCTCTGGCGCCATGGCGGCACGGTGCATGGACCGCAGCCTCGCTCCTACGATTACGCGTTTCCACGGAAGAAGGTTCTAGGTGCGCTGCGCTCGGCGCTCGCGGCCAAGCATGCCGAAGGCAAGCTGATCGTCGTCGATACGCTCGCGCTTGCCGAGCCGAAAACCAAACTTTACCGCGCGGCGCTCGACACGCTCGATGCCAGGCGAACCGTGTTGCTAGTGGAATCGGCGAGCGAACTCGCGGCCAATACCATCCTCGGTGCACGAAACCTCGATCGCGTCGAACTGCTGCTGTCGACCGAAGTGCACCCCTACGATGTGCTGCGTCACGATCGCGCGATCTTCTCAAAATCCGCCATCGAGACCCTGCAGGACTCGCTCAAGAAGACGGTTTCCAAGCGCCGCTTAGCCCAGACCAGAAAGGCACAGGTGGCCTAGGATGCCGACCCTTCACACAACACTGCGCCGGCCCGTCATCACCGAAAAGGGATTACAGGCCAAGGAAGCCGAAGCCACCCTGGTCTTCGAAGTGGCGACAAAGGCGACGAAAACCGAAGTAAAGCAAGCCGTCGAGGCACTGTTCAAGGTGAAGGTGTCCGCGGTGCGGACTATGAACTATCTTGGTAAGGAGCGCCGCCGGGGCAAGTTTTCGGGCTACAAGCCGGACTGGAAAAAGGCGTATGTGCGCCTGGTCGCAGGCGAGAAGATGCCGGAGTACGTGGACAGCCTCTAAGGCTGCGATCCTGACGCAAGCGATCTACGAATTCGAGCAGGGAGCCTCAGGCTTCCCTTTCACAAACAGAAGAGCGAAACGATGCCGATCAAAACATACCGACCGATTACACCGACACTGCGGTTCAAGACCACGCTGGTGAACGACGACATTACGACCGACAAGCCCTACAAGCCGCTCGTCGTCGTAAAGCAGCGCACCGGTGGCCGCCGTAACGCAGGGGACTTGACCATGCGCCACCAGGGTGGCGGTCATAAGAAAATGCTTCGCCTCATCGACTTCAAGCGCGAGAAGTACGGCGTGCCGGGCCGCGTAGCGACCATCGAGTATGACCCGAACCGTTCGAGCCGGATCGCCTTGATATCGTACGCGGACGGCGAAAAACGCTACATCATCCAGCCGGTTGGCCTGAAGGTTGGCATGTCGATCATGAGCGGGCCGGAGGCCGACATTCTCGTCGGCAACGCATTGCCGCTCGTAAACATTCCGGCCGGCACCACGGTACACAATGTCGAGCTGCGCCCCGGCAAAGGCGCGCAGATGGTCCGCTCCGCCGGAGCATCGGCGCAGCTGGTCGCGAAAGAAGGCGATTACGCTCTGTTGAAGCTGCCTTCGGGGGAAACCCGGCGCGTACTGGTGGCCTGCATGGCGACAATTGGGCAGGTCGGCAACACGGATCACGAGAACGTCACGATCGGCAAGGCCGGCCGCAACCGCTGGAAGGGGATTCGCCCGGCGAACCGCGGCGTGTCCATGAACCCGGTCGATCATCCGCATGGCGGCGGCGAGGGTAAGACCTCGGGCGGCCGTCACCCGGTCACCCCTTGGGGCCAGCCCACACGCGGATACAAGACGCGCAACAACAAGCGCACCGATGTCTTTATCGTGAACCGGCGCAAGAAGTAGGGCCTCGCCGGACGGGCGGCTGCTTTGCATGGCTTGCGGCGACGGGGCGGATTGAGTTTTGGTTTGAGTTACGGCGCGGAAAGCGCCAGTAAGGAATAGAGAGATGGCACGGTCTACAAAAAAAGGTCCCTTCATCGACGGGCACCTGATGGTTAAGGTCGAGGCGATGAACACGGCCAATGAGAAGAAGGTCATCAAGACCTGGTCCCGCCGGTCGACGATCTTCCCGGAGTTCGTCGGTCACACCATCGCGGTGCATAACGGCAAGAAGTTCATCCCGGTTTATGTGACGGAGAACATGGTGGGGCACAAGCTGGGCGAGTTTTCCGCGACCCGGACCTTCAAGGGCCACACCGCGAAGTCGAACGAGGCTTCCGCGAAGGCGCGCTAAACGGATCTGATTAACCATGCGCCCGGCGCTTCGGCGAGGGCGGGATTGCGAGTAAAGAAGTATGGAACTGGATACAAGGGAGTTCCGGGCCGAGGCGCGGTTTCAGCGGGTCAGCCCCCAGAAAGCGCGACTCGTGCTCGATCTGATCAAAGGCCTGCCGGTCGAACAGGCGCTCAATACGATCATGTTCACCAAAAAGGGCGTCGCTCCGCTGGTTGAGAAAGTGCTGCGCTCCGCGCTCCAGAACGCGAACTACCTGAGCGGTGAGCACGGTCTCGATGTGGATGTCGACAACCTCTACGTGAAATCGGCCATCGCGAATGACGGGCCGAGGATGAAGCGGATTCGTCCGGCTCCCATGGGCCGTGCTTTCCGCTATCAGCGTCGTATGTCGCACATCGCGATCTCGGTCGCCGAGGTGGCGGAAAATGCCGGGGTCGGCGGCTCCGAAGCGGGGGAAGAGAAGCGTGTCCGTGGTGGGAAAGCGACCGCCGCACGCTCGGCCAGGACTGTCGGCGTGACCGACAAGACGGGCAGGACAGGGAAGGCGGCGAATCGCAAGGCAGCTGCAAAGGTCTAGCCACGCCGGAGCGAACGAAGCACGTCGAGGGCGCATCGAAGTAGCACCGGACTGGATGCGATGCAGAGAGCGGGAGGAAGTCCCCGCACAGTGTGGACAGGGCCGCCGGAGTGCAGTTTGGATAACGGCCGAAAAGAGAAGAGGAAACAGTGGGTCAAAAAGTTCATCCGTATGGATTTCGCGTCGGGATCAATAAGCCCTGGCGTTCGCGCTGGTTCGTCGAGCGCGATTACGACAAGCTCCTCGTCGAGGACGTAAAGCTTAAGCGAGAGCTCAAGGAAAAGCTCAAAGCTGCCGGCGTCAGCTCGGTTGAGATCGAGCGCCCCGGCAACAAGTTGCGCTTGATTATCCGCACCGCGCGGCCGGGCATCATTATCGGTCGCAAGGGGACGGAAATCGATAAGCTGAAGCTTGAGATCCAAAAGCGCACCAATCGCGATGTGTTCATCGATATCCTGGAGGTAAATAAGCCGGAGCTCGACGCGCAATTGGTAGCCGAGAGTATTGCTCTACAGCTGGAAAAGCGGGTTGGCTTTCGCCGTGCGATGCGCAAGGCAGTTGACTCCGCGCTGCGTTTCGGCTGCAAGGGGATCAAGGTGCGCGTCTCCGGGCGGCTCAACGGGAACGAGATTGCACGGTCGGAGTGGTATTTGCAGGGCCGACTGCCGCTACATACCCTGCGTGCCGATATCGATTACGGTTTTGCCGAAGCGCATACCACGTACGGCATCATCGGCGTCAAGACCTGGGTCTACCGAGGAGACATTTACCAGCAGCGTCGCGCAGCCCCGCAAGTCCCCGGAGCGAGCGCTCCGGTATTTTAGAGCTGCCGATTCCCCCACGAGTGAAGAATCAAGTGAAGAACCGGGAACCTCGAATCCGGAAAAAGGGTAACGATCATGTTGATGCCAAAGAGGGTGAAATTCCGCAAGCAGCAGCGCGGACGCATGAAGGGCAAAGCCTGGCGGGGCGCTGAGCTGGCCTTCGGCGAGTACGGCCTGAAAGCGATGGAGTGCGGCTACATCACGGATCGCCAGATTGAAGCGAGCCGTATCGCGATGACCCGTTTCATCAAGCGGGGCGGCAAGATCTGGCTGCGCCTGTTTCCGGACAAACCCATCACCAAAAAGCCGGCCGAAACCCGTATGGGAAAAGGCAAAGGCGCGCCGGACCACTGGTCGGCCGTTATCCGCCCGGGGAAGATGCTCTTCGAGATGGAAGGGGTTACGCCGGAGGTCGCCCAGGAAGCCATGCGGCTGGCGGCGAACAAGCTGCCTTTGCGGGTGCGTTTCGTACAAAGGCACGACGTGAAGGCGACAGTGGCGGCAAAATAGAGATTCGGGACTGGCGTACGAGGCAGGAAGCGGGTAGGATGCTCTAGGAAGGTCTTTCGCAGACGCACACCCCGCCTCGAAACGCTGCGCAAGCGGCGAGTAGCTACAACGGGAGACCCGGTCTGAACTCCGCACTCAGTTACCTGAGTGCGGAGTCAGTGGACCGGCGTCCCGGGAAGAGATGATTCACATGGAGATAACGAAGGTTCGCGAGTTCGGCGATGCCGAACTACGCGAGGAGACGCGCAAGGCCGCGGAGCAGCTGTTCCGGATCCGTTTCCAGCTGAAACTAGGCGGCAATGAAGGCGTGAAATCTTTGCGTGCGTTGAAAAAAGATGTCGCGCGTTTCAAGACAATCGAGCGGGAACGGTCGCTCGGGGTACGTGGAGTAGCAGCCATTCAGGGTAGCGCGGGTCCGGCTACGAAGACGCGCAAGGCCAAAGCCAGCGCAGGGAAAGCGAGCTAGGGGATGCCAGAGGCACAGGGAACAGAGGCAGTCGAAGCCGCTCGAGAGTCGCGCCGCAACGAGAAAGTCGGCGCGGTGGTATCGACCAAGATGGAAAAGACCATCGTGGTCAAAGTGGAGATGGCAAAGGCCCACCCGAAGTACAAGCGTGTCATGCGGACAAGCAAGAAGTTCTACGCGCACGACGAGGATAATTCCGCGCGTGTTGGAGATGTGGTCCGCATCCGGGAGACCCGGCCGCTGTCCAAGCTGAAACGCTGGCAACTGGAGGAGATTGTGCGGCGCTCCGCCCTGGCCCAGGCAGAGGAAGCAGCTCGCGCTTCTGCGCAGTAAGGATGGATCCGCGTCCCGCACTGGCCTGGCAGTTCGGCTCGGGCGACGTAATCCGGGTGGCACTTCAGAAGTGCAGGTAGCAGAAGTCCCGTCGCAAGTCGGGAGGCGGAAAGTTTAGACGGCCGCGGCCGTTGGGGGAATACATGGCAGTCCAGATGAGAACAATGCTCGAGGTGGCGGACAACTCCGGGGCGCGTAAGCTCCAGGTGATCCTTCCCCTCGGTGGCAGCACCGGCAAAATCGCCTCGCTCGGCGATGTGGTGACGGCTGCGGTGAAGGAAAGCTCGCCCGACGGACAGGTCAAAAAAGGCAAGGTCGTCAAGGCTGTCATCGTGCGGACGCGCAAGGAAGTGCGCCGCAAGGATGGAACCTACATCCGCTTTGACTCGAATGCCGGCGTGCTGATCAATGATGCAGGGGAACCAGTGGGCACCCGTGTTTTCGGTCCAGTCGCGCGCGAGTTGCGCGATAAGAAGTTTTTAAAGATTGTTTCGTTGGCGCCGGAGGTCATCTAGGCTCTTCGTTGCTTCGAGAGCAGTAAGGTGGATGGCTGAGCGAAGATGCCAGGCCGAGGTATTTCGAGGGTTCGAAGCCTAGAAGAGGCATCCATACGAAAGTGGTGGAATGCCGGGGAGCAGAGAGATGGCGGGTCTAAAAATTCAGCGGAACGACACCGTGCAGGTGATGACCGGTTCGGAACGGGACCGGGGACGTCAGGGCCGGGTACTGCGCGTGTTTCCGGGCGAGGACAAGCTGCTAGTGCAGGGCGTTCGGGTGGTCAAGAAGCACGTGAAGCCGAACCCGCAGCGCAACATCAAGGGCGGTATTGCCG
>CAXTSA010000140.1:0-7223 GCA_964246755.1 uncultured Acidobacteriaceae bacterium | reverse complement strand
CCTCCGGACAGCGAGAAGAGGTAATCACGGCCAAAGCCGCGGGCGAGAGCAGTCTCGTCCTATGGGACGCCGCCGGCGGTCACAAGCTGTACACCGTATCCGCCGATGTGGATCCGGAGCAGTTGCAAGCTGCGCTTCGAGAGGCACTGCCTGGCTCTCAAATCCAGGCCAGCGCGAGTGGGGCCAAGCTGTTCCTCTCCGGCACCGTGCCCACCGAAGCAGCAATGGACGCCGCCTATAAGCTGGTTGAAGCTGCGCATCGTGGAGGTGGACCGTACCCGCCTCGAGCAGCTTGGCATCGACTTTCTCTCGGGGGGCAAGAATACCTCCCTGGTCTCAACCCAGCAGTTTGGAACGACTACGCAGCTCGGAACGAGCACTCTCGGCGCTCTCGGTGCAGTCAGTGACCCGTTGAACCTGCTGTTCTTCAACTCAGGACTGAACGTCGGTGTCAACATACAAGACCTTGAGCAAAAACAGATTCTGCAGATACTCGCAGAGCCTACACTCACCACGATCAGCGGACTGCCGGCGCGCTTTCTCTCCGGCGGCGAGTTTCCGTTTCCGGTTGTGCAGGGTGGCACAGGCAATTCGACCGCGATTACCATCCAGTTTCGTTCGTTCGGAGTCAAGGTTGACTTTACGCCGACGGTGAATCAGGACGGCTCTATCCGGCTCAAAGTGAGTCCCGAGGTAAGTGCCTTGGATTACACCAACGCGGTCACCATTTCCGGGTTCACCATACCGGCCTTGTCGACCCGCCGCGCGGACACAGAGATCGAGATCAAGGATGGTCAAAGCTTCATGGTCTCAGGCCTTCTTGATCGCCGAGTTACAGATAACCTCAACAAAATTCCGGGCATAAGCGAGATACCCATTCTCGGCCAGATTTTCCGCTCCAAGAGTGTGCAGCGTTCGGTCATAGAGCTGGTAATCCTTGTCACTGCATCGGTGGTAGATCCGTTGACAAACCCCATTCCACCCGTCGAACCGAAGCTCCCCATAGCGAACCTCGACGCGAGTACGTTTGACGTACGGGTTCATAAAGACTTGAGTGAAGACAAAGTCCCGTTTACAGCTTCGCCTCAGGAAAAGGCGGCAACCCAGTGAGCGGCATGGAACAGGAAAAGAGCAGGACGAAGCAAGCCGTATTTTGTGTCTCCGCGGACGATGGCGTCGCGCACGCCGCCTCGTCGATCGCCGACAAAGTGCCAGGCGCGGTATACTTCGGCGCGTTTCGGGACTACATCACGGCCGACAAGCGTCCCCAGTTTTCGCCGGAGCTGCGCGGTGCGCATTCCTGTGTTGCCCTGGTGGACTTCGATGACGACCCTGAACTTGCCTTGCAAAGCGCAGAGCGGCTGCACCAAATCTTTCTGAACAAGATCAGCATTGTTGCCGCTGGGTCCCGACTGGAAACAGGGATGCTGCTGCGCGCTATGCGCGCAGGCTGCACCGAGTTCCTGAGTAAGCCGATCGATGGCCGCGAGCTACTCTCCGCGCTTTCAAGGTTCGGGGAGCGCGCGGTTCAGTCGGAGAAGACACAGGCCAACCTTGGACGGGTACTGGTCTTTTTCGGCGCCAAGGGGGGTGTAGGCACAACCACGTTGGCCGTGCATCTGGCCACGTTCCTGGTCCGCCAGCACCGAAAGAAAATCCTGCTCATCGATCATAAGCATCAGCTTGGGCACGTCGCGCTTTACCTCGGATTGAAAGACACGCATTACCATTTCGACGAACTGCTGCGCAATGTCGACCGCCTGGATCTTGAGTTGCTGAACGGATTTGTCATCCGCCATGAGAGCGGCCTTGACGTCATTCCCTCGCCTGAGACGGCGATGACGCGCTATGAAGGAAAGCGCGACGAACTGGATCGTGTCATGGATTTCCTCCGGCGCGAATACGACTACGTATTGATCGATTCGTGGGTTGGTTACCAGGATTCCAAGGGTTCTTTGATCGCTCAAGCTGATGAGATCTACCTTGTTTCGACACCGGACGTCGCTTCGCTGCGCGACCTTGCCCGGCTGGTGGAGAGCATGAGCTTGACAGAGATCGCGATGGCCAAGCTGCGGCTGGTTCTCAACCGCTCCACGGCGCAGGACTCGTTAAATGCAGCACAGATCCAGAAGGCGATTCACTTTCCCGTCTCGAT
The DNA here is from genome assembly GCA_964246755.1 of uncultured Acidobacteriaceae bacterium. Lineage (GTDB taxonomy): Bacteria > Acidobacteriota > Terriglobia > Terriglobales > Acidobacteriaceae > EB88. The sequence continues at coordinate 5,068 of CAXTSA010000140.1, read as the reverse complement.
CGGCATTGCCAACAACTATCTTGCATTGATGCGCGCGATCAACGAGGGCAAACCGATCCTGCCGTCAGCGCAATCGGTGTTCAACGAGCAGTTGCTGAAGTGGTCAGGGCAGATCATTGCCACAGACGAAAAGTCGAGCGGCTCTTCGCCAAAACGTAAGAGAAAGTTAGCCTTCTGGCGGTAGGCAGGGACAGGAGCATATATGGCTGAAATGTCGCTCTACATGAACGCGCCTGTCAAGGCGGCTGTCGTCCAGGAGACCCGCGTTACAGCGGTGCTGACCGATGAGTCTCGTCATGCACTGAAGTCGGCGATCCACGCCGAACTGCTCAAGCGCATGGACTTAGCGAAACTGTCGTTGCTCCAGTCAGACAAGATCAACGGCCGTTCCCGTGTGCTTGGAATCATTCTCCAGCTGGTCGGCGAGCAAGGAGTTCCGCTGAGTGGCGCGGACCGCGACCTTCTGGCGAATGAAGTTTTGAACGAAATCTTCGGCCTCGGGCCACTGGAACCGTTGCTCCAGGATCCATCCGTGAACGACATTCTGGTGAATACAGCCTCGATGGTCTACGTCGAAAGGCGCGGAGTCATCGAGAAAACGCAGGTGGTGTTCAAGGACAACGCACACCTGATGCATATCATCGATAAGATCGTTTCGGCAGTTGGCCGGCGTATCGATGAGTCTTCGCCTATGGTCGACGCCCGGCTTCTGGATGGCTCGCGGGTGAACATTGTTATTCCGCCGTTGGCCGTCGACGGGCCGTTGCTTTCCATTCGCCGTTTTGGCACTCGTCCGCTCTCCTCGGAAGACCTTCTCCGCAACCGCTCACTCACGCCGGGGATGCTCACGCTGCTGAAAGGCGCGGTAAAAGGGCGGCTCAACATTGTCGTTTCAGGTGGTACCGGCGCCGGTAAAACCACACTGCTCAACGTCCTTTCCGGCTTCATCTCGCCTGCGGAACGGATCGTCACCATTGAAGACTCCGCCGAGTTGCAGATCAAACAGGAGCATGTCGTGCGACTGGAGTGCCGACCGCCTAATCTTGAAGGCAAAGGTGCGATTCGGCAGCGCGAACTGGTCGTCAATGCTTTACGCATGCGACCCGACCGCATCATCCTCGGCGAAGTCCGTAGTGAAGAGGCGCTCGATATGCTACAGGCGATGAATACTGGTCACGACGGCTCCATCACAACCGTTCACGCCAACACCCCGAGAGATGCGATTAGCCGCATTGAAACAATGGCCATGATGGGGACGCTTGCGGTTTCCGAGAAAGCTGTACGCTCTCAGATTGCTTCAGCCATCCATCTAATCGTTCAGATTTCGCGTATGAGCGATGGCAGCCGTCGCATTACCCACATCAGTGAAATTACAGGGACGTCCGGAGACATCATCAGCATGCAGGATCTTTTCCTCTTTGAGCGGCAAGGGCTCGGAGAAGGCGAGCGTGTCCATGGCGAATTCCATGCCACCGGCATTGTTCCGAGGTTTGCCGAACGCCTGAAAGCAGCAGGCATCGCCTGGAACGCAAGTTCCCTGGAGGACGCGGTTTAATACAAGCCGCGATCGCGCATGTTCATCGCTCTCTTTCTCTCGCTGCTCACGCTTACGCTGGCGACCCTGCTCGCCGGAACACGGCAGAAAACGCTATCCAAGTCGCTGCGACAACGCCTCGTTGTGATTCGAGACTCAGCGCAGAATGCAAAAACAGGCGCGCCTCTGCTGGACCTTACAGGCGGGGATGACCCAGGATTGCTCGACAGGTTCGGTGCGTGGCTCGATCGCTTTCGCCTTTCCGCAAAGATCGAGCGGCTGCTCCTTCACGCTGGCAGCAAACTTTCTGTAAGCGTACTGGTGCTTTGCAGCGGGGGGCTTTCCCTGGTCGCAACCGTAGTGACTCTATTCGCTACCGGAAGAGTGCTGCTTGCCTGGTGCGGCTTACTTCTCGGCCCGGTTGCGACCTATGCATGGCTGCGGCGGAAACGCGCGAAGCGTTTGAAGCGTTTCGATGACGCTATGCCTGACGCGATCGACCTCATGGCGCGCTCCCTGCGCGCCGGACACTCTATAACAGCCGCAATCGAGATCGTTGCTGAACAGTCTGCACAGCCGCTTGCCCGGGAATTCGAACGCGTATTCCAGCAGCAGCGACTCGGGGTGCGCCTCCGCGAGGCTCTCCTGGAAGCGACAGAACACACGCCGTCCACGGATTTTCACTTCCTGGTGACCGCCATCCTGGTGCAGCGGGAAAGCGGAGGAGATCTTACGGAAATTCTGGATCGCACCACCCATGTCATTCGCGAGCGGGTCCGCATACGTGGCGAAGTCCGCGTTTATACGGCGCAAGGCAGGATGACTGGGTGGATTCTTCGCCTGCTTCCAGTCATCCTGCTTTTGCTGATTAATCTCATCGATCCCGGCTATTCTCAGTTGCTCTTTCATGATCCAAGCGGCGAGAAAATGCTCGGCGCCGGTGTCGTGCTGGTCTGCCTTGGCGCGTTTGTGATCAGCAGAATCGTCGACGTTCGCGTGTGAGGAGGATTGGGTGATACAACTCTTTTATCTTTGCCTGGCAATCGCGTTCCTTTCTTCAGCCGGGCTGGTCGCGTCGACCTTCTATTCCAGAAGTGCTCGCCTCGCGATGCGTCGTTTCCGCGCTGTGTCCCGGCCGCGCACAGTCGCACTGGAAGCGGGTGAGGGGGCGCGGCCCATTCGTCAACTCCTGGCGGAGCGAGCGCACCGGCTGCGTACGCAGTTGAGTATGCGAGACAGTCTCGCTGCTCGGGAGCGTGTACGGCAAGCCGGTTATACCGGCAGCTTGGGCTACGAAGGCTACATGGTAAGTCGGCTGCTCTGTCCGGTAACAGGCGTCTTGCTCGGGCTTTTCATGCCGTCTCAGCGAATTGTCTTTGCCAGTATGCTGGGTGGCCTTGGTTACCTGCTTCCAGATTTATGTTTGCGTAAACTCATCCGCGGCTATCGTGAAGTGATTCGCAGGAGTTTGCCCGACGCCATCGATCTGCTGGTCATCTGCGTCGATGCGGGACTGGGAATCGACCAGGGACTGTTGCGAGTGGGCCAGGAACTTGCCCTCAGTCATCCCCAGATTACGACCGAGCTATTGCAGATTCATCGCGAACAGCGTGCCGGCAAGTCTCGCATGCAGGCATGGCAGGATTTCGCTCTGCGTTTGCCGCTTCCTGAATTGCAGTCGTTTACGGGCATGCTGGCGCAGACAGAGCGGTTCGGAACGCCCGTCGCTCGCGCGCTGAGCAACTTTGGCAACGAGATGCGTCAGAAGCGGAGACAGCAGGCGGAAGAGAAGGCGGCTAAAACAACCGTCAAGATCATCTTCCCACTTGTTCTCTTTATCTTTCCCAGCATCTTTCTGGTTATTCTTGGGCCGGCGTTTCTGAATATTGTTCGAGGTCTCAGTGGATTGGGTCGATAGATCTCAATACAACAAGCGTGGAAGCGTCCCGGCAGGTCTTGACCGGGGTCATGTCTTCTGTTGTTCAGGCTGTTTTCAGGTTGGCGGTCGTGGTTTTCTGGAGGCGAAACTTTCCCATGCTCGTCTGCGGCTCCAATCGTTGCAGTCCCGCCCGACAGCTCTGCTATCTGCTGCGAGATTCGTACTCGGATGCTGAGAGAGTTCGCGAGATAGATCGCGGGGTTTGGAGGCATGCGTCCGATGGCCGCTCAACCGCGGGAGGGGAGAGCGGATGAACACAGGAGTTGCCATGCGCGTCGCTGCAGGCATTTTTCGAGATTATGTTAGCGGCTATTGGCGTGCGTCGAAGGAAAACGGCATGATCTCGCTGCATCACAGTCGGCCCTCGCAGTCAGAGTCAGGCACAGCGAGAAAACCTGGTTAGCATGGAGCTTTCTTCTAGGCAGTAGCTTTATGCGTTTCTACCCCAGTATGGCGGAGGACAAGACTGCATGACACCACAGTCGCGTGTTGTGTCGATTATTAATCGGAGTCGGGCGTCGAATCTATGCACGCACGCCATGCTCGCCGACACGTTTCTCACCAGGCTTACCGGTTTGCTTGGCAGCACCGCTCTGCCCGAGGGTTCGGGCCTGCTGATCCGTCCCTCTAGCGGTGTGCACACCTGCGGCATGCGCTATGCGATCGACGTCGTCGCCCTGGATGCAGGCGATCGCGTGCTCGGTGCGTGGAGTCACATGCTTCCGTGGCGGGTGTGTGGAATCAACTTCAAGACGCGCAGCGTACTGGAGCTGCCATCAGGCACAATTCACGCCACTCAAACCGTTCCCGGAGATCAGCTTTTCATTGAACCCGTCAGCGGAGAGACAACGACGACGAATGGCAGCCCGCAGACAATCAATGCAAGATGTAGCCCTGAGCCGTCGTGGTCGTCTTTAGACCGGCGGAATCGACAAACGGTAAGGAGGTAGGAAATGAGAGTGCTACGGTTATGGAAAAGGTACTGCCTACTGTATTACTAGGTGACCAAGTCGGAGCGATGGTGATACCGCTGGCGGGAGCTCCCCAGAGGTATGGCTGGACTAGCTTCTGAATATCAGTCTTGCTACAAGGGGCCGCAGAGGCAGAGCTGTGCACAACGGCATAGCGCACCGCCACTTTGCTGGCGTACACCGTGTTGGCGTACGCGAACAGGATGAGGGCCACGCTCATCATTGCAAACGTCAATGTAAGGTACAGCACGAGCACGAGCGCAGCTTCGATCAGATAGCTGCCTTGCTCGTCGCGATAAAAGGATCGCAGTAAAGGTGCGAATTGCCTTGGGACTGTGCTGCAATCGCTTCGCGATACAAGTCTAGACGCAGCATCACGCCGCGGCTTTCGGAGCGGCATTTCCAAGCAGAGCATTGCACTAGACACGCGTGGTATCCGCATATCGCCTTCACTGCACCCGCATGGCCGAGAACCCTTTGAGCGTGAAGCTGGATGCCAATCCCGGGTAGTTTGCTAAAGCCGAAACAGCCGCAGTCGTCTGAACCTGGATGTACTTGACTGGGCTGCTGGAGTCGGGGCAGGCGTTCGAACAGTTCACTGCGGGGCCGGCCGGTACACAACTG
>CAXTSA010000139.1:0-7324 GCA_964246755.1 uncultured Acidobacteriaceae bacterium | reverse complement strand
CTCTACAGGAGGATGGACGCGGTCTTTGTACAAGCCGTGGAGGGGTGGCCTGCCGCGGCGCCGGCCTTGTTTCTGCGCATGTTTGCCCGCAGCGAGCCGGATGCCCTCGTCCGGTTTTTGAGTGAGGCGAGCACGGACCCGGCGGAGATGCTCGGCGTCGCATGGTCGCTTCCCAAGCTCCCCATGGTTCGCGCTTCGGTTCGCGCTTCGCTCGGATCCGCGTCTGCCGGGGCGGCCGGAGCGCGCCCGTGAGCGCCCCTGCCGTTGCGCTTGAGCCCTCCCCGGCGCAGCACCCTCCCGAGTGGCAATCCGCGCGCGGAGTCCTGCTTCCGGAGAGATTTGCGTTGTTCGCCGGCGTCGCTGTTCTGTGCTGCCTATCCGCCGGCGCGCTCCATGGGCGAGCGGCGGAAGGCCTTGCGATCGCCGCGATCGCCATCGCGATGTGGCATGGCGCTTACGACCATGTACAGGCCCGGCAGATACTCCCCCTGCCGCTGGGCCGGATCTCTCCGCGGCTGGCGGGGCATTGGCTGCCCGTCTTCCTCGGCGGCTACGTCGGGCTCGCCGCCCTTACCCTGCTGGGCTGGCGCCTATTTCCATTGGCGTCGCTGCTCCTGTTCCTCGGCTACTCGGCATGGCACTTCGGCACCGAGCCGGAGCAAGCAACGCCCTCCTTCGCCACCGCTGTGCCCGCGGTCGCGTTCGGCGCGCTTCCTATCGTGGCTGCCTGTCGATGGCACGGGCTTGCTGTTGCGCCGATCTTCGCGCGCATGCTCGACGGAACCGCCGATGCTCCCGCGCGCGCCCAGGCGCTTACCGGCGCGCTCTCGGCGGCGTGCTGGCCTGTGCTTGCGCTGGCTCTTCTCGGGGCGGCGAGCGGCGTTCTGGGGCGCTCGCTTGCGCAAAGGGCCGAGCTGCTGGGCTTGGCCGTGCTCGAAGTCGCGCTGTTTGTCTGCTGCGATCCGCTCGTCGCTTTCGCAGTGTTTTTCTGCTGCTGGCATACGCCGGAGCATCTTGTCACGACGAGCATTCCGCGATCCGGAAACACCCTGCAAGCCGGCATCTTTCGTAATCTCCGCGCCGGCCTGCTGCCCTGGCTGCTTTCCCTCCTTTTTCTCGCGGGCGCGTTGCTCCTCGGACGGCACCAGGCTGCATCGTACGAGGGCGAGGTTTTCATAGTTTTGAGCGCGCTTACCGTCCCGCACATGGCCCTGAATGAGCTGCGACGCATTGCGAACGGGGAACGACGCAGCCTCGACGACAAGGGGACTCCATGACAACGCGGAGCATGTGCGCCGAAGTTCGGGGAGCCATAGAGGCGCATTTGCACGCCTTTGCGGCCCGGGCCGGGGAACCGCTGCGAGCCGCCGTCCTCCATGCGCTCGCTGGGGGCAAACGCGCCCGTGGTTTGCTGCTGGTCGCGAGCGGCGAGGGCGTCGCGGATCGGGCTCCCCTGCTATGCGCGGCGGCCTGTCTTGAGCTGCTGCACGCCGCCACTCTGGTGCAGGACGACATCTTCGATGGGAGCTGTATGCGACGCGGCCGCGCTGCCACGCACAGCGTTTTCGGTCTGCGGCTGGCTACGCTTGCGTCTGACTGGATGCTGGCCGAGGCGATCCGCAACGCGTACCGGTTGCACGTGGAGTACGGAGACGCCTTGAGCGCCTGTGCGCAATCGATGATCGCCGGGGAAGCGCGTGAGTTTACGCCAAATGCGGGCGCAACTCTGGCGGCTCTCCGTGAGCATGCCGCCCGGGTGGCGCAGGGCAAGACCGGCGAGTTGTTCGGCTTGGCCTTCGCTGCCGCGCCGCTGCTTTCCGGCGACAGGGAACTGGCGGCACGGCTCGCGAGCTGCGGGAGCGAGCTTGGCACGGCGTTTCAATACCTGGATGACGCCCTGGACCTGTACGGCGAGAACACGACGGCCGGCAAGGAAGTGAACCGGGACCTGACGCAACAGTTGCTTACCGCGCCCTTGCTGGACGCGCTGCCGCTGCTTTCCCGCTCCACCGCCGTAGTGCTGCTGGCGGGGGTACCGCCGGTGCCTGGGCACGTGCTCGAGGCGATGGAGGCCGCTCCGGTTCGCGAGTTCGTGCTTGGGCGGGCGCGTTCGCAATGGCACGCTGCGGTGGAGTCGCTGGAACGCGAGTTGCCCCTCGGCAGTGGAGTGGAGCCGCTGCTCTTGGCCCTGGCGGAGACCATGCTTCCCCCAGCGGCGCTGGCAGCTCGCTCCGCAGCTTAGAGCAATACTCCTGAAGGTGCAGAGGAGACTAGCAACTGTGAGCTTGGCCTTTTCTTGAAGAAAGACCATATCGAGAGGATTTCGGCGCTCCGTAGCATCAGGAGAATCGCTTTAGGGAACCTCTGAATACACTCTCCGCGCTACGCAGCAAGCGTTTTTAGTGAATGCGGATGTCGAACCTTGACATCCCTTATTCAGAGTTCCCCTAGTGAGTGCGGAAGGTCTTATCCGGCGCCCAGCAGGTGGTTTCAAGCGGGCACTCGGCGCAGCGGGGTTTGCGGGCAACACAGATCGCGCGCCCGTGCAGGATCAACTCGTGCGAGAAAGCAATCCAGCGGTCCCGGGGAACGATCCGCATCAGGTCTCGCTCTATCTTCTTCGGGTCGGTATGGCGGGTCAGCCCGAGCCGCTTTGACAGCCGCTGAACATGGGTATCGACGACCACGCCCTCGGCCAGTCCGTAGGCCACGCCCAGCACGACGTTCGCCGTTTTGCGAGCCGCCCCGGGCACCTTGACCAGCTCGGCAAGTGTGCGCGGGACTTCGCCTCCGAACTGCTCGGTGATCACCTTGCCCGCGCCCTGGATGGATTTTGCTTTCGCGCGAAAAAAGCCGGTCGTGCGTACCAGCCCCTCAAGCTCCGCAAGCGATGCCTGCGCCATGGCGGCGGGAGTGGGAAAGGCCCGAAACAGGTCAGGCGTGACCAGGTTGACGCGTTTATCGGTGCACTGGGCGGAGAGGATGGTCGCAACCAGCAGCTCCCACGCATCGCGGTGGACGAGGGCGCACTCGGCCTTAGGCTGCGCACGAGCGAGGCGCTCGAGCAGGTCGGCGATTCGGGCCGGGGCGAGATCGCGGCGCGGCCGCGGGCTGGGCGGGTCGAGTGCTGTCCTCTTGAGCTCTGGCATACCGGGAGCGCGCATTGGCGTTTCCTTCAATCTTCCACCGCCTTCGGCGACTCGCTGAGGGCAGAGTGACCGCAGAGCAGGAAAACTTAGAACATCCCTCCTTGACAGCTAGACCGATCAGCGGCGCTCGGCGTGGCTTTCCGTCTAGAAAAGCCACTTGCCACGAACCATCGTCTGACACACATCGGAAGGAGAAATGCTTCTAGTACGCCTGCAACTGCTCGATCGGTAGCCGCACCTGAAAGCAGGTCGCCTCCGCATTGCTTTGCACCCGCACGAAGCCGCGATGCTTCCGCACGATTCTTTGCACGGTATCAAGCCCCAGGCCCAGACCCTTGCCTGGCGCGCTGGTTGTAAAGAACGGCTCGAAGATGCGATCCCGCAGAGCCTCCGGCACCCCGTGCCCGTTGTCCCAGATTTCGGTAAGCAGCAGCAGCCCGGAGACTGTGACGCGAATCGTGATTCTACCGCCGGCTTTGGCCCCGGTCTCGGCACTGGTCTCGATCGAGTCGATCGCGTTTTCAAGCAGCGCCATCCAGACCTGGTTCAACTCCGAGCCGTACGCCGCGATCGTGGGCAGGCTTTCGTCGTAGCGGCGCTCCACCTCGACTTCATTGAGGCGCGAGCCTAGCATCGCCAGAGTGCTCTCAATGCCCTGCGGAACGCTGACTTCCTGGATCGGCGCCTGGTCCATGTAGGAGTAATCCTTGACCGCGCGGATCAGGTCGAAGATGCGGGCGGTGGCGTCGACCATCGCCTCCGTCATGTGCTCGGCGCGCAAAGACGAGGCGAACTGCCGCAACACCACTTCGAGCCCGCGGCCGCCAAGGGCGGCGTGCAACTCGTCGAGGTCGGCCGGCTCGACACCGCACTCACTCAACTCCGGCGTGCTGCGCCAGCTGTTTTCGTCCAGGCCGTGCCCGCGAAACCAGTCGGACAGCGCGTCCTCGCGCCCGGTCACGTTCAGCAATTCTTTCGACGCGGGACGGCTGCGCATACGTTCCTGCCAGGCCCGTACCGCGGTGAGCGTGGACCTGTCCAGGCAGATGGCACCGAGCTCATATTTCTGCTGCCCATAGGTGCGCAACTCCGTGAGCAGCCCGGACGCCGACCCCGGCGCCGCCCCCGCGGGGGTGTTCCGGACCAGCGCGCGAATGCCGGCCAGCTTGCCCAGGGCATTCAGCTTTTCCGTCTGCTGCTCGATGCGCGTCGCCTCACGCACCCGGTCCAGCAGGGCGTTGACTGAGATCTGCGCCATCGACGGAATCGCTTCCAGCATGGCTGGAAACAGGGTTTTATCCAGGCTAAGCGAGAGCATTTCGCCGACCGCGAAGCCCTCACCGCCATAGGTTTTCATTCGCGAAAACGGCAGCAGGCCAGTGAGCTGGCCCGATCGGCCGATGAACATCTGCAGGGAGCCGCCGTACTCCCGGCGCACGTGCACCTCACCTTGCAAAAGGATGACCATCGCGGTGACCGGCTGGCCCTCGTGGAACAGAACCTGACCGGGCTCCGCTACGCGCTCGACCGCATGGTCGACCAGCCACGCGTACTGCTGCTCGGTAAGGCCCTGCAGGGCGGCGATCTTGCCCAGGGAAAGCAGGATTTCCTCCCGCGATCGCGGGTTGGCTGGAGCGCTGCCCAGATGGAAATCCAGGTGCGAGTCCAGGTGCGAGTCCAGGTGCGAGTCCAGCTGTGAGTCCAGATGCGGCTCACTCACCGGTTCACGGGTCGCTTCTACGCTCGGGTCGGGAGGTCGTGTCGCAATACTCATAGCCGTGCCCCCATCCTACTCTCACCACCTTCGCAACCTGCGTGAACTGAAACGCCATCGTCGGTTGCTGCGCGGCTGTTTCCTTTCGCGCTTCCTTGTGGTCATCCGGCCGATAGCGCTCGTCATTCAGTCCACCGAAACAGGCCCGTTGCCCGAGAGCTTCGCTCCGCCATCCTCACGCGGCAGCGCACCCGCGCTCAACAAAAACTCGTATCGCTGAGGCAAACTCAAGGCGTTTTGGCCGCCGAGACTGCTGGCTGCGGCGTCCCATCCTTCACCACCACGGGGTCGAGAAATGGCATAGCCGCCCGCAGCTCGGCCCCTACCTGCTCGATCGGGTGCTGGGCCTCGCTCCGGCGGATTTCGTTGAAGGTCTTGTTGCCGGCTTCGTTTTCCGCGATGAACTTTTTGGCGAACGTCCCGTCCTGAATGTCGGCGAGAATGCGCTTCATTTCTTCGCGCACCGCGGGCGTCACGACGCGCTTGCCCGACTGATAATCGCCCCATTCGGCCGTGTTCGAAATAGAGTGCCGCATATACGCAAGCCCCCCGCGGTACATCAGGTCGACGATCAGTTTCAGCTCATGCAAGCACTCAAAGTAGGCGATCTCGGGCTGGTATCCGGCATCGACCAGCGTCTCAAACCCGGCCTTCACCAGCTCCGCCGTCCCCCCGCACAACACCGCCTGCTCTCCGAACAGGTCGGTCTCCGTCTCTTCCTTGAACGTCGTCTCAATCACCCCAGCGCGGGTGCAGCCGATGCCCTTGGCATAGGACAGCGCCAGCTCTTTCGCGTGACCGGTCGCATCCTGCTCAATCGCGATCAGCCCCGGGGTGCCGCCGCCCTCTGCGAAGACCTCGCGCACCCGATGCCCCGGCGCCTTCGGCGCAACCAGAAACACATCCACATCCTTGGGCGGCGTGATGGTCCCGAACCGGATATTGAAGCCGTGCGCGAAGACGAGTGCGTTGCCTGCGGTCAGCGCGGGCGCGATGCTCTCGGCATAGATACCACGCTGCAACTCGTCCGGGGCGAGAATCATGACCACGTCGGCCCACTTTGCGGCATCGGCAACCGGGCTGACCTGCAGGCCCGCCTTACGCGCCTTGTCTTCGGATTTCGAGCCCGCGCGAAGTCCGATGCGCACGTCCACGCCCGAGTCCTTAAGGTTGAGCGCATGCGCGTGGCCCTGCGAGCCGTAACCGATGATTGCTACTTTCTTTGCCTGGATGAGGGAAAGGTCTGCATCGTTGTCGTGGTAAGTTTTTGCCATTCGATATTCCTTTATGTGTATGCTGCCTGTCATTACAGAAAGCGGGTGCCCCACATCTCGCGTTTGAGATGTGGGTTTCACTTAGTCGTTGAATCGGTGCTCCCCCGTAACCTCCGGCTCCAGCAGTTCGGCCCCATGCTCATCGCCACCAATGCCCGGCACGCGCATCGCCCCCAGCACCCGCGAGCCATGTTTACCGCGCCGCATCACCATGCGTCCGGTACGCGCGACCTCTAGCACCGGGTCTCCGCTTTCTTCGAGCACCTGGATTAGGCCTTCGATCTTGCTTTCCACACCGGTGATTTCGATCATCAGCGATTCAGTCGCGAGGTCGACGATGCGGGCGCGGAAGACCTCGACCAGTTCGAAAATATGCGAGCGCGTCTGCGGCGTGGCCGCAACCTTGATCAGCGCAAGCTCGCGCGTGACGGTCGCATGCTGCCCGACATCCTCGACGCTGATCACGTTTTCGAGCTTGTACAGGCTGGCCGCGATGCGGTGCCCTGCGGTTCCCGAGGCCTCGGCCACAATCGTCATGCGCGAAGTCCCCGGCCGCTCCGAGCGGCCCACGACGAGCGAGTAGATGTTGACGTTGAGGCGGCGGAAGAGGAGGGAGACCCGGCTGGTTTGTCTTCTACCAGGGCTACGAATGTGTGCAGCATCGGTTCTTTTTCCTTCTGTCACAGCTTCGGTTACACATCGTATGGCGATTCGAGCATTGGGTCTGGCCCTGATGCGGGCCGGAGGATCATCTCGTGCAACGCCGCTCCGGCGGGAATCATGGGGTACACCGACTCTTCTTTTTCGACCAGGAAATTGATCAGGAACGGGCCTTTGGTGGTGCGAGCCGCAGTCAACGCCGCATCCACCTCGCTGCGAGCCCGCACGGTCGCGCCGGGGATGCCGTGCGCCTCGGCGAGCTTGGCAAAATCGGGCGAGAGGATCGGCGAGGAGGCATAGTTTTTGTCATAGAAAAACTCCTGCCATTGCCGCACCATGCCGAGATAGCCGTTGTTGACGATCGCGATGTTGATGTCGAGGTTTTCCTGCGCGATGGTCGAAAGCTCGCACGCGGTCATCTGAAAGCCGCCGTCGCCAGCGATGACCCACACCTCGCGGTCGGGGCA
>CAXTSA010000138.1:0-7328 GCA_964246755.1 uncultured Acidobacteriaceae bacterium | reverse complement strand
ACCCGCGCCTGCCGCATCGACGTATTCGCGGCTTGGAACATCTTCCACGCCGTCCCCGGCGTCACCGCGATCGCGAAATTTTTCGGCAAACGCTTCGTCGCCCAAGATCAGCAAACCATGATCCAGCAAGCCGAAGGCCTCCGCTACGACCCAACCCTCATGCTCATCGACGACGCCGACCGCCCCGCGAAATGGTACTTCGCCCTCAAACAAGCCCGACTTGAAGGCACCGGCAAGCACCCCCTCCCAGGCCCCGTCACCCTCCGCTGGCGTTCCTGAACTCCTGCGCCAGGCGGAGCGAAAGCGTCATCCTCGCCGATGCGGTAGAGCTGGCGTCCACCAGCGCCGGGCTGTCGCGCGTCTGCTTCTTTGCATCTTCCTTTCCATGTTGTTGGTGAATAGCCGCGAACGCTCATGGGCGACCCAATGCGCACGGCGTTTCAAGCATTCTGGAAGAGGAGAAAACGAATGAGGATCCGTGCAGGGGTTTTAGCGCTCGCCGGCTTGTTATCCACTGGAGCATTCGCCGCAGGGGACAACGATTCATCGAAGCTCGATGATCGTATTGCGGCAGCGACCAAGGTGCTCCACCAACTCTCCGCGGTGCCGGACACGGGTATTCCGGACCGCATTGCCCGGAAGGCGCACTGTGTGCTGGTGGTCCCGGGCTTTAAGAAGGGAGCTTTCCTCGGCGGCGCGCAGTACGGACAGGGTCTCGCTACCTGCTTTGATACGCGCAAGGGCTGGAGCGCTCCGGTCTTCGTGCAGATGGCCGGCGTCAGCTTTGGCCTGCAGGCCGGTGGACAGGAGACCGACCTGGTGCTGGTGGGCGTAACCAAGCAAAGCGGCAACGACCTGCTGAAAGCCAAGGTAAAGCTGGGCGGAGATGCCTCCGTCGCGGCAGGGCCGGTTGGCCGGGATTCGCAGGCGGATACGACCGCACTCGCGAGCGCGGAGTTCCTGACCTACTCGCGCAACAAAGGGCTGTTCGCGGGCGTTGACCTGTCGGGCGACGAGGTGAATCAGAACACTAAGGACACGCAGGCGTTCTACGGCAAGCAGATCCCCTACCAGACAATCCTGAACGGGGCGACCCCGGCGCCGGCTGCGGCAAAGCCGTTTGTGCGGGAGGTTACGCGGGTCTTTGGAGGTGTCGGTAAGCGCAAGTAGCGGAGCGCTGCTGCACCGTCGCAATCTCCGGGGTACTGGGCTGAAAACCGCCCCGGAGATGCCGGATGGATGAATGGTGGGGAGAGTTCTTGTTGCGCTTCCGGCGCCGAGTCCCCTCCCCGTGGGGTGAAAGGACCCTCGCACCGAGGCCGGACCACGGAGTTCAAGCGACGGCAACCTACCGGAAGTTCGCAGCAATCTTCCTCGCCGCCAGTTTCCACCAAAGTGCTTTCCATCGGCGCGCTATCCGCTGTTGAATCGTAGCCAGGAGGAGGATCGTGAACCAGGCTTCCGATCAGGAACGCATTGAACACACGAACAACACCGCACGCTTCTTTGTAGAGCACCATGCGATTGCCTGGGTCCTGATGGCGCTTGTAATTGCCTGGGGCATCTTCGGATACAACTTCATGCCGAAGCTGAAAGACCCGAAGACCTCCGCGCGCGAAGCTTTGGTCGTGGTCGAGTGGCCCGGCGCGAGCGCAACGCAGGTGGAAGCGCTACTCACCAAGCGGGTTGAGGGCGTGATCTCACAAAACGGCATGGTCGATGAGATAAGCTCCGCATCCCGCCCGGGAGAAGCGGTTGTCAATTTCATGCTGGACCAGTACCACGTCAAGGACACCGCGAAGGAGTTCGACGATGTCGGCGTTAAGCTGGCGCAGTTGAATGATCTTCCGGAAGGCGTCGGTCCCGTGCAGTATTTCAACGACTATGGAGACACGGCCACGCTGATGCTCACCGTCGCGAGCCCGCCTGTCTCCGCTGCGGAGATCGACCGCCGCGCAGAGGGAGTGCAGCCGGCGATTGAAGCTGCCCGGCAAAATGCGGGCAACCGCAGAAATTCTGTGTCGATCGTCTTCTGTATTCCGGACGGTCTCGACGCGACCGATCTCACCGACATGGTCGAGCAACTCTCCGGCGACCTGCTTCGCAAGCAGCTCCTCCTGTCTGCGCACGTGCTGCATGCAAAAGGGGCTGTATTCCTCGACGGCACCTCGGACCGAACGGATGCGGAGCTCAAATCGGCACTCGCGGACTACTCTGTCCATCGGATTGGGGCCGATGATCTACATCCTGATATCTGGCCTCCCGTGATCGTTCGCGATCCCAGCCAACTCGCGGCTCAGCTTCGCAAGCTCAGCCCCAGCAAGTATTCCTCCCACGACCTCGACGTCTTTACCGATAAGATCGCGCGAAGCCTGCAAACGGTCAACGAGGTCACGAAGGTTGACCGGACCGAGATAGCGGGGGAACAGGTTCACCTCACCTTTGATCCGGACCGTCTCGCTTCGGCCCACGTCAACCCGTTCGCGCTGCCGGTGTTGCTTCACGACCGGGACGCGGTCATCGCAGGAGGACAGATCCATGCCAGCACCCGAACTGACGTCACCCCGCAGGGCGCGGTGCACAGCATCGCCGACCTCCAGTCGCTGCCGCTGCCGCCGCCGCCCGGCAAGCCTATCCCTCCTGCCCACCTGAAGGATGTGGTGAGCATCGAGAAGGGCTACCAGGCCCCGCCGACCTTTCTCAACTTCCTCACCTACCGCGATGCATCCGGACATTGGCAGCGCGGCCGCGCCATCACGATCACGGCGAATATGCGGACCGGTCGCCAAATCGCCGATTTTGCAAAAGCCGTCAATGCCAATCTCGCGGACATCGAAAAACTCGTTCCGAGTGACCTGGTCATCAAGCGCACCTCCGACCAGCCCCGGCAGGTGCAGGAAAACGTAACCCTGTTCACCGACTCGTTGTGGGAGGCCGTCGGTCTCGTCATCCTGGTGGCGCTCGTCGGCTTCTGGAACTGGCGCGCTGCGGCTCTTATGGCCGCCTCTATCCCGATCACGCTCGCGCTGACCCTCGGGTTCATGGCGGTCGTCAGGATCAACCTGCAACAAGTCGCCATCGCGAGCCTTATCATTGCGCTTGGCCTGCTGATCGACGACCCCGTCGTCGCAGGGGACGCGATCGGGCGCGAACTCGTGTCCGGCACGCCGAGAGGGATCGCGGCGTGGCTTGGTCCCACCAAGCTCTCGCGCGCCATCCTGTTTGCCACCATTACCAACGTCCTGGCCTACATCCCGTTCCTGCTGCTTCGCGGCGATATCGGGCAGTTCATCCGCTCGCTGCCCGTGGTCATCACCTGCTCGCTCATCGCCTCGCGCATTGTGTCGATGACCTTTGTCCCGATGCTCGGCCAACTGCTGCTGCGCAAAAAGCCTGGCGCCAAGGCACCGCCGCTGCTGTCTAGCAACCCCCGGCATGGATTTGCCGGCTTCTACTTCGGCGCGGGACGCTGGGTCATCGCGCATCGCAGGGCAGTCCTCGCAAGCTCTCTCCTGGTTCTGCTTGCCGGCGGGTTTCTCGCCTCGCGGCTTAACTCCGCCTTCTTTCCTTACGACCTGCAGTATCTGTCGTATGCCGACGTGTGGCTTCCCGAGGGCGCAACCTTCGCGGAGACACGCGCGGCCAGCGTACAGGTGGAAGACATCATTAAGAACATCTCCGCCCGCTACGCCGGAGACCGGAAGCGCGCGCACCCCGGAACGCCGGTGCTCAAGTCGCTGACCACGTTTGTGGGTGGCGGAGGCCCTCGCTTCTGGGACTCCGTTTCCCCCGAACCGCCCCACGTCAACTACGCGGAGGTTCTGATCGAAACGCTGGACAAGCGAGACACCAACGCGCTCGTTCCGCTGCTGCAGGCCGAGATCTCGAAGAGGGTCCCCGGTGCGCGTGTGGACGTGCGGCAGCTTGAAACCGGTCCCGCGATCAGCGCGCCTGTCGCCATCCGCATTCAGGGTCCGGACTCCTCGACGCTGCTGAAGCTCTCTGCGCAGCTCCAGGGGGTCTTCCAAGCTGACCCGCTCGCCGCGCGCGTCCGCGATGATTGGGGCAAGGACCGGACCTCCCTCAGTGAGCAGATCGACCCGGAAAGAGCAGCCAAGGCCGGTGTCACCAGTCAGGATGTTGCCAGGTCATCGGCGATGAACACCAGCGGCCTGCCCGTTGGCACCATGCTTGAAGGCGACCAGACGATTCCCATCATCCTTCGCGAGCGGCACGGAGAGCGATCGTTCCTGACGCATGCCGGCGTCCAGTCCGTGTATCGGGCGAGCGATGGAGCGCCCGTTCCTCTCGAACAGGTGGCCTCGCTCAAATTCACTCCCCAGATCGCGCTGCTGCGCCACTACAACCGTTCACGGGCTATCACCATCTCGTGCTACCCGGCTGCCGGCGCACTTGCCTCAACCGTTCTCGACAGAGCCAGGCCGCAGATCGACAGCATGGTGAAAAACCTTCCCGCGGGCTACTCGCTCACGATCGCGGGGGAGTACAAGGAGCAGAGAAGCGGCTTCGGCGACCTCGCAGTCGCCCTGAGCGTCTCCGTGCTGACGATCTATCTCGCGCTCATGGTCCAATTCCGGAGCGTCGCGAAGCCGCTGATCGTCTTTGCCGCCATCCCTTTCGGCTGCGTCGGCGCCTTCGTCGCGCTTGCCCTCATGGGGGAGCCGTTCGGCTTCATGGCCTTCCTCGGCGTGGCGAGTCTCATCGGCGTCATCGTGAGCCACATCATCGTCCTCTTCGATCGCATCGAGGAGGAGCACGAAACAGGCGGCCCACTGCTGGACTCCCTGCTCGATGCGGGCCTGTTGCGCCTGCGCCCCGTTCTCATCACGGTGGCCGCGACCGTTTTCGCCCTTGTCCCGCTTGCCGCGCACGGCGGCCCGCTCTGGAAGCCGCTGTGCTACGCCGAAATTGGGGGTCTGCTGCTTTCCAGCCTAGTGACGCTGCTCCTTGTTCCCACGCTGTATGCCTTTTTCGTGCTCGACCTGAAATGGATTACCTGGGAGACGAAACCGAAGGCGAGACCGGATGAACCTGCGCCGGCCAAGCCTGCCTAGAGCATTTTCACAGTGGGTGCGAGGTAAGGCGCTGCACTCCCCCGCAGCTTTTCCGTCAAGAAAAGCTGCACTTCGCAGATACCGGGTGCCCCACAGTAACTATGAAAATGCTTTAAACGCGGCGCGCAACAGCCCTTTGAGTTCTGGGGCGAATATCTGCTACTCCGCCCCCGTCTCGTTCCACAAGAACGCCAGCTCGTCGGTCTCGTCCGCGATCTGCTGCGAGAGCGAGACGCCCGCGCTGTGGCCGCCGCTCAAGCTGTAATGCAGCAAAATGGGCCGCCCGCCCACCGGCTGACTCGCTTGCGCCGCCTGCATGCGCGCGGTCATCTTCCTGGCATGGAGCGGAGCCACTCGCGTGTCGCTGTCGCCGGTAAAAAACATGATCGCCGGGTACCTGGTCCCGGGCTTCACTTTCTGGTACGGCGAGTAATGGGCGATGTACGGGTACTCCGCCGGAACGTCTGCGTCTCCGTACTCTGTCGTCCACAGGCGCCCGAACTCAAAGTGCTGGTAGCGCAGCATGTCGAGCAGCGGATACCCGCACCAGATCGCGCCCCACAGCTCCGGCCGCTGCGTCATCGACGCGCCCATCAGCAGGCCGCCGTTCGAGCGACCGCGAATCGCGAAGTGGCGGGGCGATGTGTACTTGTTCGCGACCAGATACTCGGCTGCCGCGAACCAGTCATCGAAGACGTTCTGCTTTCGCTCAAACATGGCCGCTTTGTGCCAGGGCTCGCCGTACTCGCTGCCGCCGCGCAGGTTCGGCAGCGCAAACCAGCCGCCCTGCTCCAGCCACCAGGCATATTCGGCGTTCCATGCAGGCAGTTCGGGCAGGTCGAAGCCGCCGTAACCGGTCATCAGCAAGCGCTCAGTGCCGTCCCGCTTCAGCCCCTTTTTACCCACGATGAACATCGGGATGCGCGTTCCATCTTTCGACTTGTAGAAGACCTGGTGCACTTCGTAGTCGCTCGGCGCAAATGGCACCGCAGGCTGAAAAAACACGTCGCTCTTGCCTGTCGCGACGCTGTACCGGTAGATTGTGGGCGGAAGATTGAAGGACTGGAAAGTGTAAAAGGCCTCGTCCTGCGACGGCCGGCCAGCGACGCGCGAACCCGTGCCGATGCCCGGGTACGCGAGCGAGCCGGTCTGCTTGCCATCGAGCGTGTAGATCGCGGTTTGCGTCTTCACGTCGTGCAAGCGCTGGACAAACAGCCGCCCGCCCGCGACGGAGAAGCCCTCCAGCACGTCCTTGCCTTCCGGGATGACCGTCTTCCAGGCCGTCGGGGCATCGCCCGGTTTCAGCTCGACAATCCTGCCGTTCGGCGCCCCGTAGTCGGTCCGCAGGAAGAATCGGTCACCCGCTTCCTGCGCGCTCATGTGCGCCTCCACGCGGTAAACAAGCGGCACAAACTGGCTCTTCGGGTCGCGCAGGTCTTTGACGAGAATGTCTTCCCGCTTGGCGGGAACGCCGCGCGCGATCGAAAGGATGAGCCAGTGGCCGCTGTCGGAGACCGATGCGCTGATCAGCGCCATCTCCCCCAGCGGCTCGCCGCGATACTCCTTGCCGAACAGCAACGCATCCTGTGCAGCGGGCGTGCTGAACGCGTGGTAGTGCACCGTTGTGCCCTCATGCGAAAAGCGTGCGTAGTACAAGCCTTTGCCGTCAGGCGCAAGCGATACCCCGGAGTAGCGGGCCAGCGGCAGCGAGTCCGGCATCTCCTGCTGCGAGTCCGGCCCCGTGCCGACCGCAAGCACGTGGTACACCGCTTCGTCGGCGCCTCCGTGCCGCACCGCATAGACCAGCAGGTTGCCGTCGTCCGAGACGTCCGCGATTGCGATCGAGGTATTGGCATCCCCCAGCTTTGCGGGGTCCAGCAAACGCTGCTCGGCACCCGCGTTGCCCGCGCGCATGTAGACGGAAGCCTGATTTTCCGCGGCAAGCCTTTTCTCATAAAAATACCGGCCGCCCCGCAGCTCCGGCGTGGTTTCCTCATCCACGCGCTCGAGTTGGTTGAGCGCGCCCGTGATCCCGCTTCGGTTTTTTACCTGTGACAGGTACTGCGCCGTGTAGGCGTTCTGCTCGGTAATGAACGCGCGCGTCTGCGGGCTCCCCTGGTCTTCCAGCCACTGGTAGGGATCCATCACGGTATGGCCGCCGATCTGCTGTGCCACCGGCCTGGCCGCTGCCGCCGGAGGCGCCGGAAGGGACACCCCATTGCCGCCCTGAACCCGCTGCGCCCATACAGGCGA
>CAXTSA010000137.1:2629-7344 GCA_964246755.1 uncultured Acidobacteriaceae bacterium | reverse complement strand
ATCAATCTGCGCCCTCGCTTCCGCCTCCTTGGCGATGGCCAGCAGCTTCTGGGCCCCCACCAAATTCCAGTAGTCCGCGGCCGTCGCCAAGGAGGCGGAAGCGAGGGCGCAGATTGATCTTGAGAACACGCGGGCGCTGGTGAACGCAGATCGCTTACCGCGGGAAAATCTGAATGAAGTAAGCGCTAATGTGGCGCAGAGCGCTTCCAGCCGCATTGCCGCTGAGCAAAGCCTGATCGCAGCCCAGTATCAGCTAGCCGCGGATATCGGAATGGATCCGGATGAAATTGCGTCGACCTTGCTGATAGCGTCCGACGACTTTCCCCCGCTGAAGGAGATCGGTCAGTATCCGCCTGCGACGGTGGAGGCACTGCGGTCGTATGTACAGGGCGCGCTCAAGAACCGGTCGGATTATCTGGCGTCGAAGGCGCGCATCGACGAGCAGAAGATCCAGGTGTTGGCAGCCAGGAACCGACTGCTGCCCGAATTGAATGTAACGGTGAATGGTGGGTATACCGGCCTCGAGGAAGGCCGCCGCTTCAAAGATATTTTTACTGCCGCTGGCAATGGCATCGATGGTCCGAATGCGTCGGCCGGGATCGCCTACAACTTCGCGCCGAGGAACGATCTGGCGAAAGGCGCATATGGCCAGGCGCTCGCGACTCAGACGCAGTTGGAAACGCAAAGCGTGCAACTGGCGCACACCATCACCGCCGCCGTGGCCTCATCTGCCGAGGCGGTGGGTAATGCGGCCCGCCAGGCGGACAAGGCGCATGCGGCTGTGGAGTTTTATCGCCAGTCGCTCGACGGGCAAAGAGAGAAATACCACCTGGGCATCGCCTCGGTGATCGATGTGCTGACGGTGGAGGATCGGCTTACCACCGCGATGACGTCGGAGGTGCAAGCGGAGTTGGCCTACTCCGTCGCACTGACGCAGTTTCGCGCAACCACGGGTACGATTATTCCGGCTGGGAAGGCCCTCGCCGGCATTGACGGCGGCGTCTTTCTTACTCTGCCTCGATTCGTTGGGCAGCCCTGACTTGAGAGGAAGACTATGAAGTCCACCATTTTTCGCCAAGTTTCTCTTGATCGGCTCTCCTCGCCGGAGCAGTTGGATCAGATGCTGGCCGTAACCGGCGCTCGTACCTGGGTCGCCCTGGCAGCCATCCTCGCGCTTTCGGTTGCGACGGTGGTCTGGGGATTTGAAGGTCAGGTGCTCACGACCGCGGCGGGAACGGGGGTCATCATCCGCCAGGGGGGCGTGCTGAACATCGTAACCAGCGGCACCGGGGTGGTGACCGGGATCAACGTGCGCCCGGGCGAGATGGTGAAGGCGAACCAGGTGGTCGCCACTATTGCGCAGCCGGCATTGTTACAACAGATAGCCTCCCTTGAAAAAGCTCGGGACGAAGCAATGCAGGATCGCGACCAGAGATTCAAGCGGGACAGCGACGCTGCACAACTGAAGAATGCCGCGATCAGCCGCGAGGACGGGAATACGACCGCGCAGATCAATGAGCTGAAGGACCGGGCCAGGTTGATGGGGGAACAAATCACTGTGGAGCAGCAGCTTTATACCAAAGGGCTGGTCACCAACCAGCAGGTGCTGGATATGAAGCAGAAGCTAATGGGAGTGAACGACGATATAGCCGCTGCCAATGCGCGCTTGAAACAACTGGATGCCGACCGCTTCGTGATCGCAGCGCAACCTGGGGAGAACGACATCGAGTGGCGCAGCCGGGTAACGGATCTGAACCGTCAGATTGCGAGTGCGAAGCAGCGCTTGGAGATGGCTCGAACCGTGGCCAGCCCGTACGAGGGAGAGGTACTGGAGGTGAAGGCGTCGCCTGGCAGCACGGTGGTGGAGGAGCAGCCGGTTGTGAGTATTCAGCCTCGGCAGCAAAACCTGGAAGTGCTCGCCTATTTGCCATCGCTGCTGGCCAAGGATCTGCGTAAGGGCATGGATACGGATGTCTCTCCATCCAACGTCAAGCGCGAAGAGTATGGATTTATGCGCGGCCGACTAAACTTTGTCGCTGATTTCCCCGCGACGGAAGCAGCGATGATGCGGAATCTCGAAAACGAAGCGCTTGTGCATGCTTTGAGTGAAAGCGGGCCGGTGACGGAAGTGCGGGCGACACTTCTGCCGGATGTCTCGACGGCGAGCGGTTTCCGGTGGTCGACTTCGAAAGGTCCCGACCTGCTCATCACCAGCGGCTCGATTTGCAAGGTGGATGTGGTCACGCGAAGAGAAAGGCCGATCTCGCTCATCTTTCCTTTTCTAAAAGCGAAGTTGAGCGGTTGACATGCCGTAGGTCTAGCAAGGCTGCAGGGCTTGATGGGCTGCAGGGGCGATTATCGGAGTTATAAAGGAGTACGGGCTTTAGCCCGTACCTAAGATCACAGACTAGCAGGGGCTTCATCCCTTGAGGGCGTAAGACTGGCGGGAAGTCCCCCCTCAGCGGCTAAAGTCACTTCTGCTGGCAACTCTGCTGGCAACGGATGCGTACGGGTCAAAGACGTACCTTTTAGGAAAGGCCTTTTCCGCGACTGCTTGACCCGGTGGTTACTGGAGGCGATCACGCAATGAGCTTGGCTCTTCACGGATTTAGCGGGGCCGCAACATCCCCTCGTACAACACGGCGCTACCGTCGCGTCCGCACTCCAACCCGGCTCCAGATGGAGGCGGTCGAATGCGGTGCCGCTTCGCTTGGCATCATTCTTGGGTATCACGGCCGCTACGTTCCACTCGAAGAATTGCGGGTGGCTTGCGGTGTCTCCCGCGACGGAAGCAAAGCTAGCAACATTCTCAAAGCTGCCCGCAACTACCGGCTTCAGGCAAAGGGTTACAAAAAAGACCTGGACGGCAGCAGGGATCTGCAGTTGCCATTCATTGTTTTCTGGAATTTCAACCATTTCGTGGTCGTCGAAGGGTTTGGCAAGGACAAAGTATTTCTAAATGACCCAGCCGTCGGGCCCAGGATCGTGACGGACGCGGAATTTGATCTAGCATTCACGGGAGTCGTTCTCTCCTTTGAAAAGACCGCGGAGTTTGTCAAGGGGGGCTCCGAGAACCAAATCATGGCGGCACTGATGCGCAGGCTGCAGGGGAACCGTCTGGCGCTGGGCTATGTGGTATTGGCAACGCTCGCGCTGGCGCTTCCCAATTTGATCATTCCCGTTTTTTCGAGTGTATATGTCGATGATTTTCTGGTCGCCGGCAAGCAGAGCTGGCTCGAGCCTCTGCTTCTGGCGATGCTGGCCGTGGTCCTCGTCAAAGCAGTGCTTACCTTGCTTCAGCAGTATATTTTGCTGCGCATGGAAACTAAGCTTGCCCTGGTGTCGTCGGCACGCTTTTTTTGGCACGTGCTGCAGTTGCCGATGGAGTTTTTCTCTCAGCGCTATGCCGGCGAGGTGACTTCACGGGTGCAGTTAAATGACCGCCTGGCCGCCCTGCTCTCCGGCGAACTGGCCAGCAGCGTGGCGAACGTGCTGTTCATCGGTATTTATGCCGTCGTGATGTTCCACTACGACGTGGTGTTGACCTGGATCGGGGTGATCGCCGCGCTGCTCGATTTGGTGGTCCTGCAGTACATATCGAGACGGCGCAAGGATGAGAATGTGCGGCTGCTGCAGGAAAAAGGAAAGCTGATTGGCGTTTCCATGTCGGCCCTGCAAATGATCGAGACGGTTAAATCCACAGGTGCGGAAAACGACTACTTTGCCCGCTGGGCTGGCTACCAGGCCAAGGTTGTGAACGCGGAACAAAACTTTGGCATGTCGTCGCACATGCTGTCCTCCTTGCCATTGCTGCTGACCGCGCTTACCTCGGTCGCGGTGCTCAGCATTGGAGGGATCCGGGTGATGAACGGAGTGCTCACGATGGGCATGCTGATCGCGTTTCAGGTGCTGATGGCCAGCTTCATCGAGCCGGTCAACCGGCTGATTGACCTAGGTGGGACGCTGCAGGAAGTGCAGGGCGATTTAGGCCGGCTGGACGATGTTCTCAATTATCCGAAGGACAGGATTCTGAGCCAGGCGCGTCCGATGGGCGAGGCTCTATTGGAAGAAGTGTCGAAGCTGGAAGGCGCGCTCGAGCTGCGCAACGTGAGCTTTGGCTATACGCGGCTGGAGCCTCCCTTGCTGAATAACTTCAGCCTCAAGGTCAAGCCCGGCCAGCGCGTCGCGCTCGTGGGGGGCTCAGGCAGCGGGAAGTCCACGATCGCCAAGCTGGTAGCAGGCCTCTATGAGCCATGGTCGGGCGAGATTCTGTTCGATGGCAAACCACGCGAAGCCATTGCCAAGGAAGTGATGACCAGCTCGGTAGCCCTGATCGATCAGGATGTCTTTATGTTTGAAGGCACTATTCGCGAGAATCAGTCGTTATGGGATGACTCGATTGGGGAGGTCAGGATCATCCAGGCAGCCAAGGACGCCGTAATTCATGACGACATCACGGTGCGCGTTGGCGGGTACGACTCTTTGCTCGAGGAGGAAGGCCGCAATTTCAGTGGCGGTCAGCGGCAGAGGATGGAAATCGCCAGGGCGCTGACCAATGACCCACGCCTGCTTATTATGGATGAGGCGACTAGCGCGCTCGATCCGGCCGTCGAGAAGATGATTGACGATAAGCTTCGCAAACGCGGCTGCACCTGTCTGATTGTCGCGCATCGTCTCAGCACTATCAGACATGCTGACGTCATCTTTGTCTTCGC
>CAXTSA010000137.1:0-2619 GCA_964246755.1 uncultured Acidobacteriaceae bacterium | reverse complement strand
TTGTTTTAGATGCGGGCGTAGTGGTCGAGCGGGGTATCCACGAACAGTTACTGGCTCGCGGTGGTTACTATGCCAACCTGGTAAAGGCGGATTGACTTGGCTGATTCGGCCGTCGCACTGAAAGAAGCAGGTACGGAGTTTCGTCCTGCTGCGAGCGTTCTGCTCGACCTAGCGAGACGGGAGACCGTCTGGCTGGTGCTCGAAGGCAAATTGGACATTTTCGTCTGCTCCGCGGTACTCGACGCGGAATCAGCATCCGCGGAATCGGTATCCGCAAAGCTGGGAGCACGGCATCATATTCTGCGCGTCGAACACGGCAGCGCGGCCTTCGGCATGGAGTTATCGCAGCCCGGCCTAGCGTTATTGGCAACCGCCGCGCCCGGTACACGGCTGCTACAACTGCACACCGGCCTGATTCAGGAAAGAATCGCGGCCAGAGACGAGGAGGCGCGGGACTTATTGGAAGGCTGGATCAACGCCGTGGGCGCGAGATTTTGTACCCAGCGCGTTCCTTTGTCATATGTCGAAGCATCGTCCGAGCCGCTCGTCCGGATCACGGAGGAGGCGCGCGCGGTAGTGGTCACCAGTGGCGTGATGTGGATCCGGCATCGCAGCGGCATGTCGTGGCCGCTCAATGATCATCGCCTTCCGGAAGTGAACGGCGACGGATACTTTCCGGTTTCGCGTCATGCCTGGCTGCAAGCTGCGGCGGCCAGCGAGTTGGAAACGGTATCTACCTTTTCTTTACCGGAGCACGATCCCGCCTGGCGAGGGCTCGCGAATTTTCATGCGGTGATCGAACAGATGCTGCTGCTTGAGCGTGCCGCGGCAGCAGAGGAGGAACGCGACCGGATTCGGCAACGATCTTCTCTGGATGCGGCCATGCTGGGCAACGCGCTACAACGGTTGACCGCCCCGATCCGTAAAGCGCGCCACTGGCACGAGGGCGGCAGGAGTTGCACGCACCCCGTATTCCTGGCATTGCAGGCGATTGCGTCGGAAATGTCCATCAATATCACGCCGCCCACCGAGATGCTGCAGCAACTGCCAGTCGTTGATCCGGTGGGATCGGTGGCGAAAGCGTCTGGCCTGCGGGTGCGCAAAGTGGCGCTAAAGGGCGATTGGTGGAAAAGCTGCAGCGGGCCCCTACTATGCTTTCGCGAGCAGGACCACGCCCCGCTGGCATTGTTGCTGAAATCGTCACGGCCCGAACTGTATAATCCGGCGACCGGTCTCTCCGGCCGGCTGGATGAGCAGCTTGCGTCCGAACTCAACCCGATGGCGCACACGCTCTACCGTCCGTTTCCCGCGAAGATACTGAACGGTTTTGATCTGCTTCGATTTGGCCTGAATGGCTGCGGCAATGAATTGATGCTCATCGCCGGCGCGGGCCTGGCGACCGGCGCACTGGCCGTGGTGAATCCTTATGTGACCGGATTGATCTTTGACCGTCTGATTCCGGGCGCGGAGCGCAACCAGCTTTACCAGACCACGCTGCTGCTGTTGTTTGTGGCGCTAGCCAGCTCGATGTTTTTGTTCGTGCGCGGCTTTGCGACCTTGCGATTGCAGGGCAAGATGGATGCCACGATTCAGGCCGCGGTGTGGGACCGGCTGCTCGGCTTGCCAGTTTCCTTCTTCCGCGATTACAGCTCGGGCGACCTGGCACAGCGCAGCATGGGCATTTCGCAGATGCGGGACATCCTAACGGGGTCGGCACTGAACGCCTTGCTTACCGGTATCTTCTCGGTGTTCAGCTTCGCGTTACTCTTTTACTACAGCATCCGCCTGGCGCTAATTGGTAGTGTGTTGGCCTGTGCCGTATCGCTCGCAGGAGGCTTGGCGCAACTGGGCATTCGCCGACAGATTCTCGATGTGAGCGGCAAGCTGTCAAGCAAGC
Source organism: uncultured Acidobacteriaceae bacterium (assembly GCA_964246755.1). GTDB lineage: Bacteria > Acidobacteriota > Terriglobia > Terriglobales > Acidobacteriaceae > EB88. The sequence continues at coordinate 722 of CAXTSA010000137.1, read as the reverse complement.
TGTTGCAGTTTGTTGGCGGCATTGCCAAGTTCCGGGTCTCCGGTACCGAGGGGCGGGCGTTTGCTGTCTGGGCTCGCCAGTTTTCCTTGCAGAAACAAGCCTCGGTGCGCGCCCGGCATATCTCGAATGGACTTCTGGTCTTCAATTCGGTCTTTCCCGTTATTTCGCTAACCGTTATTTTCTACGCCAACGTACACTTCGCTACGGGGCAGAACGCGGAACTGAGCACGGGGGAATTTCTGGCATTTCTGGCCGCGTTCATGCAGTCTATGCTGGCCGCGTTGACCATGAGCAATACGGTTCTCAGCGCGTTGAGCGTAATTCCGATTTACGAACGCACCAAACCGATCCTGCAAGCGATTCCGGAAAGCACAGGCGGACGGTCGAACCCGGGAATCCTGTCGGGACAGATTGAAGTCAGTCACGTGCAGTTTGCCTACCGGGACGATTTGCCACCGGTGCTGCGTGACGTGTCGTTGCAGATCGGCGCGGGCCAGTCGGTGGCCTTTGTGGGATCGTCGGGCTGCGGAAAGTCGACGCTGTTACGGCTGCTGCTTGGCTTTGAACAGCCCTCTGCGGGGATGGTGTACTTCGACGGGCAAGACCTGGCCGGGCTCGACATTCAGGCGGTGCGGCGGCAAATCGGGGTAGTGCTGCAAACCAGCAGGCCGGTGAGCGGAAGCATATTCGAAAACATTGTGGGATCGGCGCCTCTCTCGGTC
>CAXTSA010000136.1:330-7355 GCA_964246755.1 uncultured Acidobacteriaceae bacterium | reverse complement strand
AAGCAGGTCCATGTCACAGGTTTCGCGCTGGACACGCCCAAGGTTGACCTGCTGCGAGCAGCGAACGGCACCTGGAACTACTCATCGATCGGCAGCGCATCGGCGAAGCCCGCCGCGCATGATGAGGAGACCAAGCAGACCTTTCCGGACCTGACAGTAAGCCACATCACGGTTGAGCATGGTCAGATCACGGTCGGCAACGTAGGCGGCACCGCCGGCGCGAGCACGCCCGACCGGGTGTACCAGCAGGTGGATCTCGATGTAAAGGATTTTGCATTCACGAAGTCGTTCCCCTTCACCCTGACGGCCCAGCTGCCTGCAAACGGCACCGTCAACCTGAAAGGTACCGCGGGGCCGTTGAACCAGCAGGACGCCTCAGCTACCCCGTTCTCCGCGAATCTCGAAATCAAGCACCTGGATCCATTGGCGGCCGGCTTTGTCGACTCTTCCGCCGGGATTTCAGGGCAGGTCGATAGTGTGATTCTCGATGCAGCTTGGAGCGGGCAGCAGATGCACGTAACCAAGCTCCTGGTGGATAGCCCCCGCTTGACGCTAGTCCAGAGCACTGCGCCCAAGCCGCCGAAACCGGCCAAAAAGCCGGGCGAGACGCCAATGCTTGAGAACCTTTCCGTCGATGACGCGCAGGTAAAGAACGGTACCCTGACGCTGACCACCGCGGGCAAAGCGGGTCCGCCGGCGGTGTACCAGCAACTCAATGCGCAGATCACCAATCTGACACCGAAAAGCTCATCGCCGTTCTCGGTCAGCGCGCAGCTGCCCGGCGGCGGAAGCCTGAGCGCGAACGGCCACGCAGGGCCATTCGACCAGGAAAACGACGCAGCCACGCCGGTCAACGCGCAGGTTTCTCTCAAACATTTCCAGCTCGGCACCGCTGGGGTTCTGCCGCCCGATGCCGGAATCAGTGGCATGGCTGAGTTGCAGGCGCAGGTGCAGTCGAACGGGCAGACGCTGAACGCCTCCGGAACCGCGCACGTGGACGGAATCAAGCTGGCGAAAAACGGCCAGCCCTCCGCCCAGCCGTTACAGGCTCAGTTCGCCATCGCACAGGACGAGCGTGCGAAGACCGGTCAGATCCAGCACGCGACCATTACCGTAGGCCGCGCTGCTATCAACCTTGCCGGCACTTACCAGACCAGCGGACCGTCAACGGCCTTGAACCTGAAGGTGAATGGAAATGCCGTGTCCATCGATGAGATTGAGGCCTTTCTGCCGGCCCTTGGGGTGCGTCTCCCCCAGGGTTCGCGGCTCAAGGGCGGCACGGTCACGACGGCGCTCACAGTCTCCGGCTCGAGTGCAAGCCCGGTCGTCAGCGGCCCGGTGCGCCTGGACAATACGCAGCTCGCTGGCTTCGATCTTGGAGCTAAGCTCAGCAGTCTGTCCAAGCTGACCGGCGGCAGAATCGGGGCCGCGACTGGATCGGGAACGAACATCCGCTCGCTGAGCATGGACGTTCGCGAGCAGGGCGGCGGGATACGCACGGACAAGGTCGCGCTCGATGTGACGGGGGTTGGAACGGCGACCGGCGCGGGTAGCGTGAGCGAGGCCGGTGCCTTGAACTACAACGTGCTCTTGAAGCTCACCGGACTGATGGCGGCACCGCCGGCAGGCAACACCTCTGCGACGGCAGGCAATGCAGGAGGCACCGCAGGTTTGGCAGGCGGGCTCGCTGGCCTGATACCGGGGGGAGCGAGCAAGAGTCTGGGCTCGATCGGCGGACTGAGTGGCAGCGTGATGAAGAGCGGAATCCCTGTCGCGATCGGTGGAACGACCAGTAATCCCACCTTTGCGCCGGATGTCCGCGCGCTGGCGACATCGATCGGGACGAATGCCGCTCAGAATGCGCTGCGGGGGCAGGGGATCGCGAACCCAGCCGCCGGCAATAAACAGCAGCAAGGAAGCCAACTGAAAAATGCCTTGGGCGGTTTCCTGGGTAAGCACTAAGAGCGTTTCCACATGCTCTTCGCGATGGGAATCGGGGAGCCCTCTCTCTGGCAGCCGGCAGCGACAGTGAGAAGATAGGGAAGTGAGTGACAAGAAACGCGCACTTCCCTATATCGACCTACAAGCGCAATACCGTGTCCTCAAAGCCTCCATTGATGGGCGGATTCACGCCGTGCTCGACCATGGGCAGTACATCCTGGGCCCGGAAGTGGAAGAGCTCGAGAGCCGGCTGGCCGCGCGCGTGGGCGTCCGGCACTGCATATCTTGCTCCAGCCGGACAGATGCGCTGATTCTGGCGCTGATGGCGCTTGGGGTTGGCCCGGGTGACGAGGTGATCACTTCACCGTTCACATTTTTCGCTACCGGTGAGGTCATTGCTCTTCTCGGCGCCACTCCGGTCATGGTCGACATCGAGCCTGATACCTACAACATCGATCCGTCTTTGATCAAAGCCGCGATTACACCTAAGACCCGCGCACTTGTGCCAGTCTCGCTTTACGGCCAGCCCGCCGAGATGGACGAAATCAACGCAATCGCCTCACAGCATGGTCTGCCGGTGATTGAGGATGCGGCCCAGAGCTTTGGCGCCATGTACAAGGGGCGCCACTCCGGCGCGCTGAGCACGATAGGCTGCACCAGCTTTTTTCCGTCCAAGCCGCTTGGCTGCTACGGCGATGGCGGCGCCTGCTTCACCGGCGACGACACGCTCGCCCTGAAGCTGCACCAGTTAAGGAACCACGGCCAGGAGGCGCGCTACCGCCATACGGCGATTGGCATCAACGGCCGGCTCGATACCATCCAAGCCGCCGTGCTGCTGGCTAAACTCGATGTTTTTGATCGCGAACTGATCGCCCGCGGAGAAACAGCGAATGCCTACAACGGCGCGCTGCTTGCGCTCGCGAAAAAAGGCAGGCTTCGGATCCCGGAGCTGCGTCCCCACCGAACCAGCGCCTGGGCCCAGTACACGATCGAGGTGGAGAACCGGGACGCGGTTGCGAAGGCGCTCGGCGCCGAAGGGGTGCCGACCGCTGTGCACTATCCGGTGCCGATGCATCGGCAGCCTGTCTTCGCCGGCTCGGGTGCCTCCGGGCAGGGCAAGTGTCCGCTAGCGGAGTCGGCCTCCGAGCATGTTCTGAGCCTGCCGCTGCACCCCTACCTGGGCCGGGACGAGCTGCTGAGGGTTACGAGTGCGCTTGAGGCTGCGCTCGCAGGCAGCTAGGCGCTGCGCGCCGTCTGCGCGAGCAGCAGTTGTCGCCTCGGGTGAAGAAAAACGTTTGTTCATGTCGTCTCCTTTTCTGCGGATTTTTTGTAGAGCGTTCAGCGATGCCCGGGGAAAAGTGCCGAAGCACGTTACTGAAGTGTTTCCGCACAAATCGCAAGCCTCTCATTTTAGGTGGGTTAAAGAAAAAGCTCGTCTCGGCCGATGAATCAAAGTAGTAAGGGTCTTGCAAACGTCGCGCAAACCAGATACTTTGCACGTGCGATGGACGCGGCTGAGTTGGCTAGCCCCCTTCCGCAACGAGGACAGGAAAACAGATGGCAAAAACACGCAGGATTGGCATTTTTTCAGAGGCAGCAGAACGACGCATACGCTTTGCAGCAGGGGTGGCGATGATGACCGGGTGCTTGCTGCTCCCGGCGGCGCCCTATGCAGCAGCCCAGAGCACCACAGGCGACATTACCGGTTCCGTGACCGATGTCTCCGGCGCGTCGGTCCCGAACGCTCAGGTGACGCTCACCAACCTGGATACCAAGGAAACCAAGACGGCCCAGACCACCGGCGCCGGGGATTACACGTTTACGCAGCTGGGACCGGGCAACTACTCGGTTCAGGTGCAGGAGACCGGCTTCAAGAGCTTCGTGGTGCCATCGATCGCTCTGGCGGCGGGCGACCGTGCTCGTGAAGACGCGAAGCTCGAGGTCGGTACGCAGGGAGAAACGGTGCAGGTGACCTCGCAGACGCCCGCGCTGCAAACCGACACCTCAGCGCTGTCCACGACCGTGACCGAGCAGGCGGTGCAGGATTTGCCGTTGAACGGACGCAACTACATCAATCTGGCGCAGATCACGCCGGGTGCCAATGAAGGCCCGGGCGACGGCCTGACCAGCGGCGCGCGGCCGGATGACCGCCGGCAGACCTCTCAGGTCTCCGTGAACGGCCAGTCGGAGATCATCAATGACGAGATGATCGACGGCCTCGACAACAACGAGCGCATCATCGGCACCATCGGTGTGCGGCCTTCGATTGAAGCGATTCGCGAGATCAACGTGCAGTCGAATTCCTATACCGCCGAGGTAGGGCGTACGGCAGGCGGCGTCATTAATATCATCACCAAGTCCGGTTCCAACGCTTTGCACGGCTCGGCGTACGAGTTCTTCCGCAACGATGCACTCGATGCGACTCCCTTCCAGTTCGGAGGAACCAACCCGAAGCCGAAGCTGCGGCAGAACCAGTTCGGCGGCTCGCTCGGCGGCCCGATCGTCAAGGATAAGGTCTTTTTCTTCGGCGACTACGAAGGTTTGCGTCAGATCCAGGGTGGGAATCCGGGTGTGAGCCAAGTACCGCTGCTGTCGCAGTACAACGCGTTGCACAGCGGCGATGCCGCCCAGATCTCCGCGCTTGCCGACGGCGGCCCGGTCGATCCGGTGGGTCTGGACTATGCCTTGCTGTATCCGGCTCCGAATGCGCCCGCGACTCCCGGCGCGACCAGCGGCGCCTTCGTGGCCTCGCCGGTGACAACGCGGACCTCCGACACGGCGGACGGTCGCGTGGACTGGCAGATCGACCAGAAGGATCTACTCTTCGGCCGCTACACCTACAACCGTGTGCCCTCGAGCTTCCCCGGGCCACTACCGATCACGAGCGTTGCAGGTGTGAGCGTTGCGCCGGGCGGGGCGATCTATAACTTCTACGGCGCCGCTAAGGACGATGCGCAGAACGCGCAGATCAACTATGTCCGGACCATCAGCCCGAGCCTGCTGCTGCAGCTCGGCTTCGGCTACACCCGCATCAATAACCAGTCTTTCCCGCTGAACTACGGAACGGCGGTCAACACGGCGTTTGGGCAGCCGGGCATCAACCTGGATACCTCGACCTCCGGGCTTTCGCCGACCGGCGTAAACGGCTATGCCGACCTTGGCGATGGTGCTTTCATCCCGATCGCCGACGTCGACAACACTTTCCAGGAGCAGGGCGCGTTGACCATCAACCGCGGTGCGCACAGCATCAAGGTTGGTGCAGCATTGATCCGCCGTCAGGCTACCAATCAGCAGAACAACTACGGCAACGGTAATTACAGCTTCAACCCGATCAATGGAGACGCGACAGGTTTGGCTTCGCTGCTGCAGGGCACGTTCAACAGCGTGCAGCGATCGACCAGCCTGATTCCACCGCACTACCGCGTATGGGAGCCGAGCGTCTACGTGCAGGATGACTGGCATGCGGCGTCTAACCTGACGCTGAATCTCGGTATCCGGTATGACATTTTCACGCCGTTCACCGAGGTCAAGAACGCCATTTCGACCTTCGATCCGAGGACGGCATCCATCCTGGTTGCCAACCAGAATGGCGTCAACAGCCATGCCGGTCTGCAGACAACCTACACTAACATCGCGCCCCGTATCGGATTCGCGCTGACCGCTGCTCCGGGCTTTGTGGTGCGCGGCGGCTTCGGCTTGTCGTACTTCCCGGAGAACTACACGTCGAACTCAGCCCTGAAGGCGCAGCCATTCGTCTCCAACTACAACTGCAATAACGGTGCGTGCCCGGTCAATCCGGCGACCGGCGTCGCGCCGACCCGCTTTGCGCAAGGTTTGCCTCTACCAACGCCGGAAAGTGCGACCAACCCGTCCGGCAACATCAATGATGTCGTAGATCCGAACTACCGGACGTCCTACATCGAGCAGTTCAATCTTACGTTGGAGAAGTCTTTTACCGGCAACGTAGTCCAGGTAACCTACGTCGGCGCGTTGGGAAGGCACCTGGCGCAGATCTCGAATGACGAAAATGCGCCTGCGCTGGTCTCGAACACCAGGCTGAACGCGATCGCCATTCAGAACCACATCACGCCTTCCGCGGCTTTCAACACGCTGCGCCCGTTCTATACGGCGCTGCCTAACGTCAACAACATCGGTCAGTTCACGAGCCAGGGCGCTTCCAGCTATCACGCGCTCCAGGTTTCGCTTACCCGCCGTACCACGGCGGGGTTGACAGTGGGCGCCAACTACACGCTGGCTCACGGCCTGGACAACATTCTCGGCTTCAGTAATGAAGTCAATGATGGGTACGGTGCGATTCCGTCACAACTCAGCACGGTCGAGTACGGCAACAGCGATCTCGACTTGCGGAACCGTGGTGTGGTGACTGCCAACTATGAGCTTCCGTTTGGCAAGAACCTCACCGGCATTGCCGCGCAGCTTGGCAAAGGTTGGCAGGCAAACACGATCCTCATCTGGCAGACCGGCCAACCGTTCACAGTGCGAGAGTCGCAAGGCGTCTCAAGCACAACCAATGCCGCAACGACCGGCCGCCCGAACCAGCTTCGGAGCGGAAAGATTGACAACCCGACGATTGCACGATTCTTCGACGCGTCAGCCTTCGCGCCGCAGGTTTCGGGCACCCTCGGAAGCGAAGCCAGAAACCCGCTCTACGGCCCGCACTTCCGGCACGTAGACTTCTCCCTATTCAAGACCTTCCCCGTGTATCGCGAGTCCACACTCGAGTTCCGCGCGGAGTGCTTCAACATCACCAACGTGACCAACTTCGCCAACCCGAACGACACCTTCCAGGTTTCTCCTTCGACCTTCCAGGCTTCCTATCCGGGGGATGGTGCGGCGGCCGGTCAGACGGCTACGCTTCTGGGAGACAACTACACGGTGCAGTCCAACAATGTTGGAACCATCACCGGTACCTCTGCAAACTACACACCGCGGCAGCTTCAGTTCGCGCTCAAGTACCAGTTCTAACCCTGCTCCAAGCAAAGGCGCCCCGCAACCAATTTCCGGGCGCGTTACTTTTATTTAGAGTAGCGTTTTTTATTTAATATATAACAACCAAAACCACG
>CAXTSA010000136.1:0-320 GCA_964246755.1 uncultured Acidobacteriaceae bacterium | reverse complement strand
AATTGCCGGGCGCTTTCGTTTTCTTGCGAGTCGTTTTGTTCTTTCCTTACCTACCGCCAACTCCAGGTTCCGGAGGAAGTAGGGAGTTTCCAACCGGGTAGGTCCGCCCGAAAACGGCTGCAATGCCGCTTCAGCGCATACCTTCTAAGATCGACCCGACGATTCCACCGACCACGCCGGTCGCGGTCTCCCTCGTCGTTTCTCCGCCCATGTACTGCTGCAGCTTGTGCGCGAGCTGTGGCAGCGGCAGCGTTTGCAGCCAGATGCGGCCCGGACCGGTGAGCGCGGCGAGGAAGATGCCGTCGCCGCGGAAGATCATG
>CAXTSA010000135.1:5242-7359 GCA_964246755.1 uncultured Acidobacteriaceae bacterium | reverse complement strand
GGCCCAGGCGAATCGCGCGCTGGCGCGGCTGGAGGAGCCGCGTGACCCTCAAGCGGCCCGCACGGCCTTGATCGCCGCGCTGCGGCAGTCTCCGGAGACACCCGCCGACACACTGCTGGCGGCGGAGCTGGCCGCCCGCGCCGGGGATACGGACGCCGCGGCCGATGCCTACGGCAAGGTGCTCTCCACATCGCCCGCGGGCAGCCCCGAGCAGGCCGAGGCAAGCGCCGGGCTCGCGCACCTGCTGATCGCGGCCAAGCGCTACTCCGACGCCGAACCCGTGCTGCGCAAGGCGCTGGCGGCCAAGCCGGACGACCCCGCCCTGAACTCGGAGCTTGCTGACGTCCTGAGCGTCGAAGGCAAGCCGGCCGACGCCATCGCCGTGCTTGAAAATCTGCGTGCGGCCCAGCCGAACGACCCTGCCATCGCGACCATGCTGGCCGACCTGTACATGCAAACCGGTGACGCGGCGAAAGCGGACCCGCTCTACACGCAGGCGCTGGCGGCGCATCCGCACGACCCGGCGCTGCTGGCCGCTCGCGGCGATACCCTGGTCCGGGAGCAGCATTATGAGCAAGCCCTGCCGGTTTTGGACGAGGCGACCCGGCTCGATCCGAAGAACGGCAATGCTTGGAGCAGCCTGGCTTTTGCAGCCAACCAGACCCACCAGCCCCAGCTTGTGCTGGACGCGCTTGCGATGCGATCGAAAGTAATGAGTGAAACACCGGCTACCTATTTCCTCGCGGCCACGTCTTGCGATACTCTGCATGATACCAAGCGCGCGGTGGAGCTGTACCGGCAATTCCTGTCGGTCGCGGGCACAAGCTTTCCGGATGAAGTGTGGCAGGCCAAACACCGTCTGGTAGCACTCGCAAAGTAGCAGCAGCCGCTCCTTGGCCGGACACCCCAGGAGGTGCTCCGATGCGCATGCTTCCGGTTCTCGCTTGCTCCGTCCTCTCGATAAGCCTGTTTTCCGCCTGCCCGCTGCACGCGGCCGACGACCACCTCGCTGACGCGACCACTCTGCAGACGCTGGCTGAAAAAGCCCAGCATGCCAGCCTGCGCGATCAGTGCTACCTGTATGCGCAGCTGGTGCGCGGCGGTACGGAGCTCGCGAACCGTGAGCTCGCAGCTGGAGACAGCGCGGCCGGGGCGCTGGCCTTGCGTTCCGTTGAAACCTACACGGAAGCGATGGACCTGGTCCTGGCCCGAGACGCGAAAAAGCTCAAGGACGCCGAGATCCTGCTGCGGGAAAGCGCCTTTCGGCTCAGGGCGGCCATGCTCGCCTCTTCGATCGACGACCGGCCGGCGATGGCCTCAGCGTTGACGAAGGTCAATGCGGTGGAGGCAAAGGTCATGGGCGCGGTGTTCGCGCACTGAGGTTTGTGAACCCCGCTCTTTCAGGCGGGCGTACTGGCTGGGTCTATGCCGAAGCGGATGTTTGGCAGATCCTCGACAACCCGGCGCAGCGCCTGCTCCCAACGGCCGTGGATCAACTCCAGTTCCGCGTCGCCCGAGGAGAAGCGGCGATAGTTATCAAAGTGGAGACTGCCGCGACGGTACTGCACCAGCTCGACCGGCGGCCCAACCGTGACGTTCGAACGCATGGTCGCGTCCATGCTGAGCAGCGCATACTTTGAGGCTGCGTCGAGCGAGGTGGTGCGCGCATCGATGCCCCGGTCCAGGATGGGTCGTCCATACTTGACCTCGCCGATCTGCAGATAGGGCGAGTCCTGCGTTGCGCAGATCGGGTTGCCCTGCGGGTAAATCAGGTACAGCTCAGGCTCGCCTCCGGCCACCTCTCCGCCGAGCAGCAGGTGAATGTTGAAGGAGTAGTCATCCTTGGCGAGTGCGTCGCGATCCATATCGGATACCGCGCGAACGCAGGCTCCGACGGCACGCGCGGCCTCATACATGCTTGACGCGCCGGCGAGCCCCTCGCCCTGGCGAAAGCCTTCGTGCAAGAGCGTAACGACCGACTGCGTGATGGACAGGCTGCCGCTGGTCAGGATCACGAAGGCGCGTTCGCCCGGCGTGACAAAGGTGTGCAGCTTGCGGCAGACGTTCACCTGGTCATAGCCGGCGTTGGTGCGTGAGTCGGAGGCCATGACCAGACC
>CAXTSA010000135.1:0-5194 GCA_964246755.1 uncultured Acidobacteriaceae bacterium | reverse complement strand
CACTTCCCTTGCTCTGTGCAGGGCGACCGCGGGCAACTACGTCTCTTAGGCCCGATGCCTGCTTGCACATATTTCCGTATTTGTTACAGTCTTAGCACACCTGCGCAGGGTACAGCGGTCCTGCTGCGCTCCAGCCGCGGCGCACCACAACCACTCCCTTGCTGAGGAGGGCCCTGTACCCGTGCATCTCCGCCTAGGCTACGATATCCGCTTCGAGCTGCCTGCCCCGACAGCCCTGATTGCCATGCTGCACGTTCACCCATCGGTAGATGCGAGCTTGCTGCTCTCCGACACGTTAAAAACCGAGCCGGCGCTGCCGGTCCGGGAGTACCTCGATTCGTTCGGCAATCGCTGCTCGCGCATTTACGCGGAAGCGGGCCTGCTGCGCCTCTCGAACACGACCGAGCTCCTCTGTCCGGACTTCGAAGACGAACCGGGCTCGAGCGCACCGGAGGTCCCGGTGCAGGAGCTTCCGGATAATGTGCTCCAGTTTCTGCTGAATAGCCGGTACTGCGAGGTGGACCGCCTGGGAGCGGTCGCGCTGGACCTGTTCGGCTACATGGCGCCCGGCTGGTCGCGGGTGCAGGCGGTAGTGGCCTATGTGCACCGTATCGTGCAGTTCGGCTACAGCTACGCGCGCTCCACCAAGACAGCGCTCGACGTCTACACCGAGCGCGCCGGGGTGTGCCGCGACTTCCAGCACCTGGCCATTACGCTGTGCCGGGCCTTGAATATCCCGGCTCGTTACGCAACAGGCTATCTCGGCGACTTCGGCGTGCCTCTGAGCCCTTCGCCGATGGACTTCAGCGCGTGGTTCGAGGTATATCTCGGCAATCGCTGGTGGACCTGCGACGCGCGGCACAACCGGCCGCGGTTGGGCCGGGTGCTAATGGCCACGGGCCGCGATGCCTCCGATGTCGCGCTCACCACGTCATTCGGTATCGCCAATCTGAAGCACTTCACCGTTGTTTCCGACTGGCTCGATGAGCCCGGGAAGGCGCGCACATGAGCACGGCCGCGCAGCGGTTCACCGATCCGTTTCTCCGCGACTATTTTCTCGACGGCGCGTATGACGAGATGTTCACGCCCGAGGGAGAGATCCGCCCGCAGTACCGGCTCCTGCTCGACACGTACCGCTCGCTGCCGACCGAGGAGTTGCTGCGCCGCAAGCACTCCGCCGACAAGAGCTTCCTGACTCAGGGCATCACCTTCACGGTCTACGGCAAAAAGGAAGGGACGGAGCGCATTTTTCCATACGACCTGCTGCCGCGCATCATTACAGGCGCGGAGTGGCGCACCATTGAAAAAGGCTTAATCCAGCGCATCACCGCGCTCAACCAGTTCCTGGGTGACGTGTACAACGAGGGGAAAATCCTGCAAAGCGGCGCCGTACCGCGCGAGATCGTCTACACTTGCCGGCACTTTCGCCGCGAGATGCGGGGTCTGCAGGTGCCGCGCAATGTGTACATTGCGGTGACCGGGACCGACCTGCTGCGGCTCAACGATGGCAGCTTCGCGGTACTCGAAGACAACCTGAGGGTGCCGAGCGGCGTGAGCTACATGCTCTCAAGCCGCCGCGTGATGAAGCGGACTTTCCCGATCATCTTTCGCGAGTACGGTGTGCGGCCGATCGAGCACTACCCGCAGGTGCTGCTTGCCTCGCTGCGGTCGCTTGCGCCCGAGGGCCGTCCGGAGCCGACGATCGTGCTGCTCACTCCCGGCGTGTACAACTCCGCTTACTTCGAGCACACCTATCTCGCGCGCCAGATGGGCATCGAGCTGGTGGAAGGCCGCGACCTGGTCACGCATAACAATGTCGTGTACATGCGCACAACCGCGGGGCTCAGGCGCGTGGACGTGATCTATCGCCGCGTCGATGATGATTTCATCGACCCGCTCGCGTTTCGCGGTGACTCGATCCTCGGCGTCGCGGGTTTGTTCAATGCGTACCGCGCGGGCAATGTCACGCTCGCGAACGCCTTCGGCACGGGCCTGGCGGATGACAAGGCGCTGTACGCGTATGTGCCGGCGATTATCCGCTACTACACCGGCGAAGAGCCCATCCTGCAAAATGTCGAAACCTTCCTGATGACAGACCCGAAGCAGCGGCAGCATGCGCTGGCCAACCTCGACAAACTGGTGATCAAAGCAGTCGGTGAGTCGGGCGGCTACGGAATGCTCATCGGTCCGCAGTCGACCGCTGCCGAGCGCGAAGAGTTTGCGCGCCGCATCGAGGCCGATCCGCGCAATTACATCGCGCAGCCAACGCTCCAGTTCTCGCGCGCGCCCTGCCTGATGAACGCCGACGCAAGCGGCTCCAGTATCGAGCCGCGCCATGTCGACCTGCGGCCCTACATCCTCTACGGCGACAAGGTTTCGGTTGTGCCCGGCGGGCTGACGCGCGTCGCGCTGCCCAAAGGTTCGCTGGTCGTGAATTCGTCGCAAGGCGGCGGCAGCAAGGATACGTGGGTGCTCGATGAATAACGTGCGGGAGGGATACCATGCTGTCTCGCGTAGCTGACAGCCTGTACTGGATGAGCCGCTACCTGGAGCGCGCCGAGCATACGGTGAGGATGCTCGACGTGAACTTCGGCATGACGCTCGACCGCTCGAGCACGAGCGAAGACGTGCGCTGGCGCCGGTTGCTGCTCGCGCTCGGCAGCTCGGCGGAGCACTGGACCGGCGACTCGCATGCCCTGGTGCAAACCCTGACGCACGGCGAATCGACAGGGGCGTCCATCAAAGCCTGCATCGCGGTCGCGCGTGAAAATGCGCGCCAAGTGCGTGAGGAGATCTCCTCCGAACAGTGGCTGCAGCTGAACCGCTTGTACCACATGGTCACGGAAGATCGCATGTCGGACAACGCCACGCCGCCGGAGGAGTTCCTATCGGCGGTGCTCGACGGGCTGCACCTGTTCCAGGGCGTGACCGACACCACCATGAGCCACGGCGAGGGCTGGCTGTTTATCCAGATCGGGCGCTCCGTCGAGCGCGCCTCCTCGATCGCGGCGCTGCTCTCGGTCTACGAGCTTGGCGCTGCCTGCGCGCTCCCCGGCCATCTTGAGCAACCGGCAGGGAGCCACCAGTTCGTCGAGTGGATGGGTTTGCTGCGCTGCTGCACGGCTTTCGAGGCCTACTGCAACGTGTACACGGCGGACCTGACCGAGGCGCAGATCCTCGAGTTCCTGCTGCTCAACAAGGACTTCCCTCACTCGGTGCGCTATTCCGTCGACCGCTTGCGCGAGGCGCTGCTGGCGCTTGAGCAGGAGAGCGGCCGCCTGGCCCCGCAGGAACTGGTGCGCGTGGCAGGCCGCCTGCAAGCCGCACTGCGCTTCGTCGAGATCGCCGATGTGCTGCAAAGCGGCGTCGGCGAGTACCTGGGGATGGTAGCGCGAGAGTGCCGGCTGGTGCACACGCTGTTGTATCGCGACTACATCCACTATTCTGTGCAGACCGCGCTGGCCATGTAGCGCCAGCTTAGGAGTATGCCGACGATGAAGTTCTACTCCGTGCGTCACCTGACCAAGTTCGTCTACGACAAGCCTGTGAGCGAGAGCGTGATGGAAACGCGCATGCACCCACGCTCGGACTCGAACCAGCGCTGTCTCCAGTTCTCGTTATCGGTCAGCCCGCGGTGCCGGGTGTTCTCCTACCGCGACCACCTGGGCAACCAGGTACAGCACTTCAATATTCCGGGCGAGCACTCGCAGTTGGTCATCGTGGCGGAGTCGCTGGTCGAGCAGCAGTCGCTCTCGTTCGTGCCGCACTTCCTGTCGCCCGCGGCCTGGGGCGAGCTCGACACGCTGGTGGGCGAGGGAGACTACTGGGAGATGCTGCTCGCGAGCGAGTTCGCCGCGCCGACCGACGCTTTGAAGAAACTCGCCGGGGAGCTCGACGTGCGGCGTCGCGACGACCCACTGATGCTGGTCCGCGAGATCAACACGCGGCTGTACGAGTACTTCCACTACGTGCCGCGCTCGACCCGCGTCGACTCGCCGATCGACGAGGCAATCATATCGCGCGAGGGCGTCTGCCAGGACTTCGCGCATACCATGATCGCGCTGGTACGCACGCTCGGCATTCCCTGCCGGTATGTCAGCGGCTACCTGTACCAGCGCCCGTCCGACGTGGGCGCCGGCCATGACCGCTCGCTGCCGGACGCGACCCACGCCTGGGTGGAGGCGTTTCTGCCGCACCTGGGCTGGGTGGGCTTTGACCCGACCAATAACCTGCTGGCGCACGAGCGGCACATCCGCACCGCGCTCGGCCGCGACTATGCCGACGTGCCGCCGACTCACGGCGTATACCGCGGGCGCACCACGAGCGAGTTGTATGTCGCCGTGCAGGTGGACGCCTTCGACCAGCCGCCGGCGCTCGACCGCGAGCTGCCCATCCCTGAGGACTGGTCGGTGATGGTCGAGAAGGCGCAGGAGCTAACCGCGCCTGCCTCGCCGCTGCTCGAGATCCAGCAGATGCAACAGCAGCAGTAATCGCGGCAGGTCCCGTTCAAAACCCAGCCATCCCGAGCGGAGCGGAACAACTGCATTCGCCTTTTGCCGCGCGAAGGCATCAGAGAGCCTCTGCTAGGCTCGACCTATGGGCTTCGCCAACCTGCTCGGCAACGCGAACACCGTCCGCCTGTTGCGCGAAAGCCTCGCCGCCGAGCGCTTCCCGCATGCCATCCTGCTGAGCGGGCCTCGCGGCGTGGGCAAGTACACGCTCGCGCTCATGCTGGCGCAGACCGCCAACTGCCTACAGCCGCCGGCGTCCGAAGACGGCCTGCCGGACTTCTGCGGCGTATGCGCGAACTGTCGCCGCATCGGGGCCGCCGCCCCTCTGCGCGACCGCGTGGGCGAGGCGATCGCAGCGCGCGAGGACCTGCGCGACGCGGATAAGAAAGACACGCGCATCCTGGTCCAGACGCACCCGGACGTGCTGGTAGTGCCGCCCGACCCGCCGCAGCTGCTCATCAAGCTGGGGCAGGTGCGCACCGTTATTCGCGAGGTCTACCGCGTCCCGGCGGAAGCACGTCGCGCGTTCTACATTTTCACGAGCTCCTCGTTCATGAAGTACCCAGCAAACTCTCTCCTGAAGGTGCTCGAAGAGCCGCCCGCGCATGCCACGCTGATGATCCTGTCCGCGAACCCGCAGGAACTGCTGCCAACGATCCGTTCCCGTGCAGCCTCGTTCGCGC
>CAXTSA010000134.1:0-7392 GCA_964246755.1 uncultured Acidobacteriaceae bacterium | reverse complement strand
GCACCGCGCGTCAGCCCTCCCTCCAGCATCGCTCGGCTCACCCCTGCCATTGCGCTCAGCAGGATTGCTGCCACGACGTCCGGCTTCGCAATCGTCTTCTCACGCGCTGTTTCGAACATCGCAGCGATCGACTTTGTCGATCGCACATGCATCCCGTGCGCCAGGCGCTTGCCTTCAACGTCATCGCTCACAGCGTACAGCGCGGCGCCGGCGTCGATGTTGCGAAACTTGGCTCGCACAAAGGCGGACACAATCGTTTCGGCCATCGTTGCAAGAGGTGCTCCGTGCGCGGACTCCGCGGCGGTCTCCATCGCGAGCGCTACACCGTCCAGGTGTTCCTTCAAGAGTGCCTGCAGCAAGGAACTCTTGTTCGGAAAATACTGGTACAGCGTTCCAACGGAAACACCCGCGCGTTCGGCGACGCGTGTTGTCGTCAGCTTTGACTTGCCGCCTTTAAGCAGAACCTGAATCGTTGCCTGCATAATGGCTCGGACGCTCGCTGCGGAACGCGCCTGAACCGGCGTCTTTCTTGGCCCGAACCGTGCGACGGATGCTTTGCTCAAATGCGAACTCCAAACCTGAGGCTTTCTTCATCGAATCACTAGCAACTCTACAGGAGAGATGGTTATGAACGCAGGAAGCACTCTCGGGGGCACATTCACGTTTCCCGGAACCTCAATCACAGTCAACCGCATGGGTTACGGCGCGATGCAGCTGGCGGGGCCGCATGTTTTCGGTCCTCCGAAAGATGTCGACGCCGCGCTGGCGGTCCTTCGCGAGGCCGTCGAAAGCGGCGTCAATCACATCGACACAGCCGATATCTATGGACCGCACATCACCAATCAGATCATCAAGCAAGCGCTGCATCCTTACCGAAAGGACCTGACGATTGTCACGAAGATAGGCGCCCTGCGAGGTGAAGATGGATCATGGAACCCGGCCTTCTCGCCCGAGGAGTTGCTGCAGCAGGTCCATGACAATCTCCGCAATCTGGGTCTTGATGCGCTCGACATAGTCAATTTCCGAGTCATGTTCGATAGGCAAGGTCCCGCCGAGGGGTCCATCGAGGCGCCGCTCACCGCGATGGCCGAGTTGCAACAGCAGGGTCTGGTGCGCCACATCGGGCTGAGCAACGTCACGCCTACGCAGGTCGCGGAAGCACGCCGGATCTGCCGGATCGTCTGCGTGCAGAACCTGTACAACGTGGCCCATCGGGCCGACGACGCCCTGCTCGACGAGCTTGCCGGCCAAGGCATTGCGTACGTGCCGTATTTCCCGCTCGGTGGCTTCACGCCGCTTCAATCGTCGACCCTGGACGATGCGGCTTCAGCACTGGGGACCACACCGATGGCCGTGGCACTGGCGTGGCTGCTCGAACGCTCACCCAACATGCTGCTGATTCCCGGCACGTCCTCCGTGGGTCACCTTCGCGAGAACATCTCGGCTGCATCACTTACGCTGCCAGAGGATACTTCGCAAAAGCTGAATGCGATGGCCAAGCTCCAGTAATTCGAATCGCGAGGGATGGGGAGGGCAGCGGAGAGTCACTGCTGCCCTGCCTGGCCGCGGATCCCATCCCAACTCTCGACAAGGTGCGAGCTCCCATGGATTTCGCGCCGGATCTGGGGCGAGCCGGCCTGACGCGCACCGCACGAAAAGAAACGGCAACGTACAAAGCAGAAAACATTGTGCCGCGCACGTACATCGAACGGGCACATGAAGCTTGTCATCTTCGGACTCGCGCTTTCCTCTTCCTGGGGCAACGGGCACGCCACGCTCTGGCGCGGGCTGATACGCGCCCTTGCGCAACAGGGCCACTCCATCACCTTTTTCGAGAAGGACGTGCCGTATTACGCCGGCCATCGCGACGCCTGGCCGCAGCCCGAGCATGTAGCGCTGGAACTCTACACGAGCCTTGCCATCGACGAAGCACGGATCGTACGCGAGTTGCGCGACGCCGACGTGGTCATCGTCACCAGTTACTGCCCGCAAGGAGCCGCGGTCTGCGAACGCGTGCTCTCCTCGTCTGTTCCGTTCACCTGTTTCTATGATCTCGACACTCCGGTGACACTCAATGTTCTCGACAGCGGCGGCGTCGTGGACTACCTGCCTGCCACCGGACTGGGCGGCTTCGACCTGGTGCTCAGCTACACAGGCGGCCGCGCACTCAGCGCACTTCAGAGCCGCCTGGGTGCTCGCAATGTCGCGCCTCTGTATGGCTTCGTCGACCCTGAAGCACATCGCCCCGCTCCACCCGATCCAGCGTTCCAGGCCGATCTGTCCTATCTTGGCACGTATGCCGCGGACCGGCAGCCGCAGTTGAGCGAGCTTCTGCTGAAGCCCGCGCAGCTTCTGCCCGGGCGCCGTTTTCTCATCGGAGGCGCCATGTACCCCATGGACTTTCCCTGGGAACCCAACCTCTTCTTTGTGCGCCACGTGCCACCCGAACTTCATCCGGCATTTTTCTCCTCCAGCCGTCTCACCCTAAACATCACTCGCGCCGCCATGGCCGCCTACGGATGGTGCCCTTCCGGACGCCTGTTTGAAGCGGCGGCGTGCGGTGCGCCCCTGCTCAGCGACGTTTGGGAAGGTATGGAAAGCTTTTTTACCCCGGAAGAGGAGATCCTGTTCGCGCGCACGACCGACGATGTACTCGCAGCGCTTGATCGCTCCCCTTCGGAGCTTGCACGCATGGCCCACCGTGCTCGTGAGCGCGTCCTTGAGGGGCACACGGCTGCCCATCGCGCGCGAGAAATGGAAAACCTGTTCAGCCACACGGCGGCCTTTTTAGCCGCCGGGGACTGACCGCCATGTGGGGCATCATTCCCGCAGCCGGGCGTGGCAGCCGCATGCAACCGCTCGCTTTCTCGAAAGAACTGCTGCCGGTCGGCACACGCACTGAGGTGCAGGCTTCGGGCGTCGTGGAGCGCCCGCGCGCCGTGAGCGAATACCTGCTCGAGCGTATGATCCGCGCCGGCGCCACCCGGCTTTGCTTCGTCATTTCACCCGGAAAATCTGACATCCTGGAGTACTACGGCGCCGGCTTCGGAGGCATCCCCATCGTCTACGTGGTGCAGCCCGCGGCGGCAGGCCTGTGCGATGCAATCTTCTGCGCGGCACCGCTGATCGATGCCGATGAGGACGCCGCTGAGGAAGTACTGCTCGGGCTACCCGATACAGTCTGGTTTCCAGAGGACGGGCTGGCTCTGCTGCCGTCGGGAACCCTCGCGTTTCTGCTCTTCCCGGTCGAGCGCCCGCAGCTGTTCGACGCGGTCGTCACCGACAATAACGGAACAGTCCTGCGCATCGACGTCAAGCAAGCAGGAACGCCCGCGTCTTCGCTCGTGTGGGGCGCCGTGCGCATGCCCGCGACTGTGTTCCACGAGCTTCGCGCACTGTGGCAAAGGCCCGGGCGCGGAGACGAGTACCTGGGCACACTGGTCAACGCGTGGCTCGGCGCCGGCGGCCGCGCCGTAGGCATCGCGGCGGGCACGCACTATGTCGATACCGGCACGCCACATGGATTTCGCGAAGCACTGCGGCTGCTCGATGAGCGCGGCGGCAGCGATGGCGTAGCAAGCACTGCGATCTAATGGGCCCCACGCACTTTTCTTTTCGGCAAATGTGGAAACACCTTTTCGCACGTTGCCATCCCATGCTGTGATACACACACGCTGCGCTCACGGCAACCTTTCAAGGACGGGCGCGGCGCATACTCGAGGGGAGAACAGGGACGATGGCTCTTTCAAGAACAACGCAGGATCATGACGAGATACGCCAATGGGCAGAAGCGCGCGGGGGCAAACCCGCTGAAGTGGCAAGCACGAGCGAAAAAGGCACGGGCATTCTGCGCATCGAGTTTCCAGGTGCCACCAATGCGAACGATTCCAATCTCGAGGAAATCTCCTGGGACGAGTTCTTCGAGAAATTAGACGCGAGCAATCTTTCGCTTGTGTATCAAGATGTAACGGCGGAAGGCGCGCAGAGCAACTTCAACAAGCTCGTGCATCCGGAAAACATCAGCGAGAGCGCGAAAAAGAGCACACGGAAAACAGCAAGCAAAAAGGCCGCTCCCACGAAGAAAAGCGCGGCAAAGAAAGCTGCGGCGACGCCTGCCGCCGGCCGGGGCGCGAGCAGGAAAACAACGTCTGCCAAGACGGCCGCGAAAAAGGGCGCGCCTGCCAAGAAAACAGCCACAAAGAAAACGGCCGTGAAAAAAGCCGTCGTCAAGAAAGCCGCCGCCAAAGCCACTGCAGGGAAAAAGACAGCGGCAAAGAAGGCGGTGTCTACGAAAAAGACTGCCAAGCGCACAGCTGCTCCAAGCAAGAAAACCGCCGTTAAAAAGACCGCCGCCAAGAAGAGCACGAGAGCCGGCGCGCAGCGGGCAGCGATCGCAGTCAAAAAGAAAACCACCCCGGCAAAGAAGGGCAGCCGTCGTTAACCGGACGTGCAGAACGCGTGCGTCGATAAGCGGCTCCGGTATGCATCCCGTGAGCCGTTTTCTAACTGATCCCCGAAGCCGCTGCTACACTCGGGACTGATTCGTAAAGGAGAGTCAACACATGGCTGATGTAACAATCACGGTTCGCCCGAATGGACCATTTCGCGTCGAAGGTCCCATCAAACTGGTCGACGGCAGCGGGGGCGAGTGGGATCTCGGCGGCAAGCCGGCTGTTTCGTTATGCCGCTGCGGCGCTTCGGCCAAAAAGCCGTTCTGCGACGGCACCCATACCAAGGTCGGCTTCGCGGCTGCGGAAGCAGCTGTTGCCGCGCAGGATCCCGCTGCCGCGGAGGCCGTCAAGGGCGACAATGCGCCGAAAGCCGCGCCCAACTCCTCCGGCGGCTCCTCTGGCGGCAGCCTGTAAGAAGCGTTTTCTGTGGGGCAGCATCCATAACGCTTAGCATGGAGACTGCTCCCAACCGCAAGTTCAAGACCGGCAAACTTCGTTTCATCTCGCATCTCGTGCGCGAGTCGCTTTTGACGCCGATGCGCGGGATCCAACACCCACCCCTCGCAGCCGGCTCCGGTGAGGTCGGCGTCACCTGGATCGGCCACTCTTCGTTTCTGATCGAGATCGCCGGCAAGCGCGTCCTCATCGATCCTGTTTTCGCCAGTTACCTTGTGTTACTCAAGCGCAGGCGCAAGCCCGGCACGCGTGTGCGGGATCTACCGCCGATCGATCTCGTGCTGCTCACGCACGCGCACATGGACCACCTGAACCTGCCTTCGCTGCGAGCGATCCTCCGCCGCAATCGCCGCCACGGTGTGCCTGCGCCGCTCGTTGTCGTTCCCAGGGGTGTTGAGGATCTTGTCGAGAAGCTCGGCTTTCGCGAGGTGCGCACGCTTGAACCCTGGGCCTCCACCACACTCGACGACCTGTGCGTCACCATGACGCCAGGACGACACTGGGGAGCGCGCATGTTTAAGGACACGCAGCGCGGGTTTGGCGGCTATGTGCTGGCGGCCGGCGGCCGCTCTGTCTACCACTCCGGCGATAGCGCGTACTTCTCCGGCTTCGCCGCCATTGGCGAACGGCTGCACCCGGAGCTCGCGCTGCTTCCTATCGGCGCCTATACTCCGGACAGTTTCCGCAGCGTACACACCAGTCCTGAAGACGCGCTCGCAGCCTTCCACGACCTCGGCGCCCGCGTGATGATCCCGATGCATTACGGCACGTTTCGCCTCTCGCTCGAGCCGATGGAGGAGCCGCCGCAGCGCCTTCTTGCGGCTGCCGCACGCGACGGTGTCACCGACAAGGTCCTTGTGCTTGAGGAAGGCCGTACGCATTTGTTCCCTTCTCTCGGCTGGCACGCATGAGCATCACGCCTCATCGCGAGCAGCGGTGAGCTGACGAGCACAGTCCGCCCCTCCTGCTGTATCCTCCGTGAAGTTGCGCTCCGGCGCTGCTTGGATGGGGGCAGGAACGGCAAACATGCGGCTAAACTCTCTTCTGTTAAAAAGCGCCCTGGTCGGCGCGCTCGGCGGTCTGCTCTTCGGCTTTGACACCGCCGTGATCTCCGGCACCACCCACCAGCTCACGCAGGTTTTCTCGCTTTCGCCGGGCCAGCTCGGTCTGACGGTATCGATCGCGCTCTGGGGCACAGTGATCGGCGCGCTCACATCCGGCGCGCTCGGGCAGCGGATCGGCTCGCGTGAGGCGCTCCGGCTTATGGCTGTGCTTTACGTCATCTCGGCAGTGGGCACGGCGCTCGCGTGGAACTGGGGCGCGCTGCTCGCGTTCCGTTTCGTCGGCGGCCTCGGCATTGGTGGCTCCTCTGTGCTTGGGCCCGTCTACATCGCCGAAATGGCGCCGGCACGCATTCGCGGACGCCTCGTCGGTCTGTTCCAGATCAACATCGTTATCGGCATCCTGCTTGCGTACGCGTCCAATTACGCTCTGGAAAGCGCACACCTGGGCACACATCTCTGGCGCTGGGAGCTCGGTGTCGCGAGCCTGCCCGCGCTGCTTTTCCTGGCACTCCTGTTCGGCGTCCCCCGCTCCGCGCGCTGGCTGCTCACGCGCAATCGCGTGGATGAAGCCCGCGCAGCGCTCGGGCTGCTCGGCTCGCCCGACCCGCAGGCCGAGGTCGACGAACTACGCCAGGCAATCCACGCCGACGCTGCCCACCCGGACGCCCCGCTGTTCACTCGCAAACTGCGCCTGCCCATTTTTCTCGCCGTCTCCATCGGCCTTTTTAACCAGCTCGCCGGCATCAACGCGATTCTGTACTACCTCAATGATATCTTCCGCGCGGGCGGCTTTTCGTCCATTTCGTCCGACGAACAATCCGTCCTGATCGGCGCCATGAACCTCGTCGCCACCCTGCTCGGCATGAGCCTGATCGACAGGATCGGCCGCAAGACCCTGCTGCTCATCGGCTCAGTCGGCACCGCGCTCGCGCTTGCCGGCGTGGCCGCGGTCTTCTACACGCAACAGCACCGCGGAGCGCTGCTGTGGCTGCTCGTCATGTACATCTTCTTCTTCGCCATCTCGCAGGGCGCGGTCATCTGGGTATACATCAGCGAGGTTTTCCCTACGCGTGTCCGCTCCAAAGGCCAGAGCCTCGGTTCAGGTTCACACTGGGTTGCGAACGCCATCATTTCGTTCGCCTTTCCGGTGATCGCGAAGCACTCCTCCGGGGCACCTTTCGTGTTTTTCAGCGCGATGATGGTGCTGCAATTCCTGGTCGTGCTGTTCGTCTATCCGGAAACGAAAGGTGTGTCCCTCGAGCAACTGCAGACACAACTTGGCACGGGAGCCTGATTCGCCCTTTCTTCGCTATAATCTTCCTTGATGGAGCCCGTTTGTTTACCCCCGCAAATGGTCCCGGCTCACGCAATCGTCTCGCCAGTTTTCCGTACATCTAATAGCCCATGATGCAGGTCCAGCA
>CAXTSA010000133.1:0-7413 GCA_964246755.1 uncultured Acidobacteriaceae bacterium | reverse complement strand
AGCTTCGATGGACGCCCTCCCTTGCGACCGCGAGCGCGGGCGGACTTCAGGCCCGCCACGGTTCGTTCCCGGATCAAATTGCGCTCGAACTCAGCCAGTGCCGCAAACACATGGAAGACGAGCCGGCCGGCAGGGGAAACGGTCTCGATCCTTTCGGTGAGAGATTCGAAGTTGATCTTTCGGTGTTCCAGGTCGGCGATCAGTTTAACGAGATCGGCGAGGTTGCGACCCAAGCGGTCGAGCCGCCAGACGACAAGCGAATCGCCGCCACGCAGGCTCTTGAGGCAGCCTTCGAGTTGTGGTCTGGCGGTGTTCTTTCCGCTGGCCTGTTCTTCATAGATTTCGCTGCAGTTGGCGTGCTTGAGTGCGTCTCTTTGCAGATCGAGGGTTTGGTCATCCGTCGAGACGCGAGCGTAGCCGATGCGCATGTCCCGAATCTTATCAAGGCTTGGGTATGTAGGACACAGTTTTCCGGACAAGTTGTGAGACACTTCTGACCAGCGAAACACGGCAACATTGGGACAGCTTTGCGTTGTCCTGAAAACCTCCGTATTCGCTACAAAGGAAAGCTATGCCGTTCGAGTTCCAACAGCAACCAGCCTATGAAGCTCTGGCCCGATTATTCGAGGTTGCGAAACGAGACACCGGGCAGTCGCGCCGGGTGGCCGACTTCCTCCTGGCGTGGCATAACGCCGAAGAGAATAAGGGCTGGAATCCTGTCGATCTTTGGAACGTGGATGACGGCATCGCGGACGATATGATCTCCGTCCTTGGACTGATCAGGCAGACGCATCGCTATCCCGACGACCTTGGGTTCGGTGAGGAAATGCAGGCGGTCTGGAAGAGTTGGCGTTGAGTGCCCCGCCGCGAGCTGCTGACCTCCTCAGAGCGCCTTGAACTGCTCGCCCTTCCGACGGACGAGGGAGAGCTCATTCGGCTCTACACGTTGACGAAGGCTGATCTGGCCTTTGCCCGCCAGCATAGCGGGGACCACAATCGGCTCGGCATTGCGGTGCTGATGAGCTATCTCCGGTTTCCAGGAAGAGTGCTGGCGGTCGACGAAAGACCGCACGGCCCTGTTCTCGATATCGTCGCCGGGCAGCTCGGGATTCCCGTCGATGTATGGGAGGTCTATGCGGAGCGCGATGCGACGCGTCGAAGCCATTTGCTTGAGCTGCTGCCTCGATTGGGAATGGAGCAGTTCGGAACCAGGCACTACCGGTCCATCTCAGCGTGGCTCGACCCGACGGCATTGCAAACCACGCGCGGAGTTGTTCTTGCTCAAGCGGTTGTGGAGGAACTTCGGAAACGCCTGATCGTACTGCCCCCGGTGGCAGTCATTGAAAGGCTCTGTGCGGAGGCAATGCCACGCGCGCAGAGAAAAGTCTTCGCTCTCCTCACCGAAGGACTGGACGATGAGCAGCGGGCCAAGCTCGATCGACTACTGGAGCAGCGTGAGGGCAGCCCATACAGTACGCTCGCCTGGTTGCGAATGCCGCCGGGAGCGCCTACGCCCCGCGCCGTTCTCGGCCATATCGAGCGGCTGAGTGCAATCCGGGATCTTGCTTTGCCCCAAGATGCGAGCCAAAAGCTCCATCAGAATCGCCTCCTCCAGCTCGCCCGCGAAGCCGGCCAGACAGCAGTCTATCAATTCAAAGAGTATGAGCAGGCACGGCGTCACGGCACACTGGTCGCATTGATGATCGAAACAGCGGCAACGCTGACGGACGAGATCATCGACCTCAATGACCGGCTGATCGGCAGCTTCTTTACCAAGTCGAAGAACAAGTACGAACGGGCCTTTGCCGAACAAGGCAAAGCCATCAACGACAAAGTTCGGCTCTACGCAAAGATCGGAGCTGCGCTGGTCGATGCCAGGGAGCAAGGCCGCGATCCGTTCGCGGCGATCGAAGCGGTAGTGCCCTGGGAGAGTTTCTCTGCAAGTGTGAAAGAGGCAGCCGAACTCGCGCGGGGTGAGGATTTCGATGCTCTCTCGCTTATTGGGGAACACTATCCTCAGCTCCGGCGCTATGGCCCCGCGTTGATTGAGACTCTTCAACTCCGGCCTGCTCCGGTTGCACGCGAGCTGATTGAGGCGGTCGAAATTCTACGAGAGATGAACCGGGACGGTCTGCGGAAAGTGCCACAGAACGCTCCCCTGGGCTTCATTCGGAGGCGCTGGGAGCCTTACGTGCTCGGTCCTGAAGACATTGACCGTCGCTTTTACGAACTCTGCGTCATGGCTGAGCTAAAGAACTCCCTGCGTTCCGGCGATGTCTCGGTCGCTGGGTCACGCCAGTTCCGCGACTTCGAGGACTACCTGATGCCGCACCCCGAGTTTGATCGCAGGCTCACGCGAGGCGAACTCCACGTCACGGTTCCTACGAATGCGGCTGCATACATCGAAGAGCGGATGTCTCTGCTGCGAAGTGCTCTCGACCAAACAAGCGCTCTGGCCAGAGAGGATCGATTGCCGGATGCGGAGTTGAACAGTACGGGACTCAAGATCAGCCCGCTTGAGAACAGCGTTCCGAAGGAGGCCGAAACTCTCCGAGATGCGCTCAGCAGTATGCTTCCACACGTCAAGATCACGGACCTGCTGATGGAGGTCGACCGCTGGACCGGGTTTACCCGGCACTTTGCACATCTCAAAACGAACGAACCGGTGAAAGACCCGGCGCTGTTGTTAACCGCTATTCTGGCCGATGCGACCAATCTCGGCCTGGGAAAGATGGCTGAGTCGTGTCCGGGCACGAGTCCCGCCAAGCTCTCTTGGCTGGTCGCCTGGCACATTCGCGATGAAACCTACTCAAAGGCTCTGGCCGAAATCGTCAACCATCAGCATCGCATTGCATTCGCTACGCACTGGGGCGAAGGCACAACTTCCTCTTCCGACGGCCAGCGCTATCGAGCAGGCGGCCGCGGCGAAGCGGCTGGCCAGGTGAACGCGAAATACGGAAGCGACCCCGGCGTCACCTTCTACACTCACGTCTCCGATCAGTACGCACCCTTCCATACCAAGGTCATCAACGCCACTGTTCGCGATGCGACGCATGTGCTCGATGGCCTGCTCTATCACGAGTCCGAGCTGCGGATCGAGGAGCATTACACCGATACGGCTGGATTTACCGATCACGTATTCGCTCTGTGTCACCTGCTCGGCTTCCGCTTCGCGCCTCGCATACGCGACCTGTCGGACAAGCGTCTTTACGTGCCGGGCAAGCCTACACAATGGCCGGCACTCAACTCCATGATCGGCGGCTCCATCAATGTGAAGATCATCGAGCAGCAGCTCGGCGAGGTCCTGCGGTTGGCCGCATCCATTCAGCAGGGCACCGTCACGGCATCCTTAATCCTGCGCAAGCTCAGCTCCTATCCTCGTCAGAACAGCCTCGCCCTCGCTCTGCGCGAGGTTGGAAGAATTGAACGAACCCTTTTCATGCTGGCGTGGCTGGAAGATCCAGCGCTGCGGCGGCGGGTCACCGCCGGCCTCAACAAAGGCGAAGCCCGTAACTCGCTGGCGCGGGCCGTGTTCTTCAATCGGCTCGGCGAAATCCGGGACCGCTCCTTCGAGAATCAACGGCATCGCGCAAGCGGGCTGAACCTGGTTGTCGCTGCTATCACGCTCTGGAATACCGTCTATCTCGAACGCGCGGCAGAGCAGATGGCTAAATCGCCGCAGTTCGATTCTGCGTTGCTCCAGCACGTCTCACCGCTTGGTTGGGAGCACATCAATCTCACCGGCGATTACACCTGGCACACCAATAAACGGGTAGCCGAGGGTGGCTTCAGACCTCTCCGAAGCCCCAGAACTCCTTCCGCCGCGTCTTAGCGTACATAAATTTCCCTTTCTTGAGGTGTCCCCTGTCGCTGCTTCAGGAAAAAGAGGACGCACCGCCGTTCATCCGCGTCACTCAGGGATGGATGCGGGCCTCGCACCGGCGCGAGGACGTAGCGCTCACCACAGAGATGCGCCCATTCTTCACTCATCAATGCACGGAGCCGATCACGCCCGGCGAGATCTATGAGTTGAGAGTTGAACTCATTCCCATGTCGGTTCTGGTGCGCAGGGGCGATCGACTTCGTCTGGAGATTTCCAATTGGGAATCGACGATCACTGAAGCGCCAGCGACACACTGGTACGGACAGAAGGTCGGTACTGATACGTACCATCATTCTGCCGAGCGGCCGTCGCGCTTACGGCTACACGAGCGCCCGCGCAGCGAACAATAAGTTACTCAGAGGCCAATCGCATCCATACGCTCGATCTAGATCTAATGTCAGGTCCCGAAAGTAGCTGAACATAATCTGGCGATTCGCTGTCGCGACAACAGGTCCGATGCCGGGGATCTGACGAATAAGCGTGCAGCCGGGGTCCGCCGCGGAGATGCGTTCCAGCACATCGATAAGCTCCTCGATCTGCTGCTCGACGGTCCTTCCACTCATCCCATAGTGTTGATTAGGTTGCGCATCAGAGGCGTGAGTTCGCCTCGGCGTTCTCTAGGATGTCAGCCATCGCTGCCTTGAGCCTGGGGCGTTAGCGTACGCTAAAGAAACCAGGGGTTCTC
This sequence comes from uncultured Acidobacteriaceae bacterium, assembly GCA_964246755.1. Lineage (GTDB taxonomy): Bacteria > Acidobacteriota > Terriglobia > Terriglobales > Acidobacteriaceae > EB88. The sequence continues at coordinate 2,845 of CAXTSA010000133.1, read as the reverse complement.
CTTTGTCGCTGCAAGGTGCCTGCAGTTATCCAAAGCGATTTCTAAGTTAGCTTGACGGGGGGGACAGAACCGATACTGGGGGTCCTGTCCCCCTGACCTCCAGGAAATGCTTTTCGAGCTGCTTAGACGGTACGTTCTGCCTCATCCGCTTCCTCTGCGAGATGCATTGCCATATCCATAAACTCGTTCGACTGTCCTTTGAAGAGATTCGAGGCAGTCAGCTTTTTGACGAGAGCGACGGCGCCGACGTTCGGCGAGTTTACTGGACGGATCACAGAGATTTGCGGCAATGCGGTGCTGACGAACGGGCATGGTGTCGGGAAAATACCTTGCGCGTAGCCTGGATCTCCACGAAGGTTAGGAAACGTGATTCCGTCGACGGCCACACCTGGCAGGCCTTCGAGTGCCTTGTTGAATCCGGTGAAGTGAATTGCCTCAACCGGTAGGATGCAGGCCAGGACATTGACTGCGCGGAGGTCACTCGCTCTCGACAGGAAGTGCGCATACAGACTGGTTCCGGCCTCGTCGATACTGGGAGAATGGAATGTGGCCGTGTTTGCGATGGCCTGGTATTGCTCTTCCGTGAGGCCATCCCTGGTCGGGATCGACGGGACGCCGTTCAATTCAACGAGCTGGACGGGTTTGCTTCCAAAGTCGGGGTTCGCATGGGAGCGCAGCTTCGTGTACCAGCTTGTGTCCACATTCAGATCGGTCAGGTTCGTCAGATATCCAGCCTCGTTTGAGCCTTGTACTCGCGGCATCCGCAAGGTACGGAACTCATCCAGATTGATTGGATCTCGGCCGGCGTCGTGGAGTGCGGCGTTGATGAAGCCCGCGTGGCTGGCCTCGTCGCGGCGGATGTCGTGGTTGTAGCGAACCAGCGCGGGATCGATGTTGGTCAACGCCCGTTGGAAGCCAGGATTGCCCTCGGCAAGCAGTGTATATTGCGTCCACAAATCGGTCTCTACGAGTTCAACCGCAGCCAGAAACTTGAAAATCGCGATATCGCCCGGAGAGATCGCGCGCCTCTCTTCGCGTTCCTCGGCCATGGCGGGTGCTGCAAGCAGTGCGGGTGCGAGAGTCACGGCGCCTGCTGCGGCAAGACGGCGGTTCAGAAAGTTGCGACGATTGGATGCTTGGTGCGATGTCATTGAATGCTCCAATTTCGGTGTGCCACGCCGCCTTGTCGGCCTCGTGAGGGTTATTCCAGGATGCGTTCCCTGTACGTCCGTAGTTGTTCCGCCAAGCGGCGTCCGTTTGCCGCAGTACAGACGATCTCGCGCATCACTCACGATTTTGTCTCTACCGCGTTCATGACGAAACTCGTATGGCGTCTTGCCATAGGCGAAGTCCCATCATGTTGCCGGTGCTCGGAGGATGTGCCTCGGAGTACCGGCGTAGTATTTACGCTCCGGCCTGGAGCTCTTCCGAGATCCGCTGCGTTATTTTTACGTGCTCTTTAAACACGGCGAGCGAGAGTGTCCCGAGATGCCGTCCCTGGCTTTCTGCCATGTCGCTTTTCGGCGGAGCCGGATGCCCAAGATAAGCTTGGGTCAAATCGCGGAGTTCTATATGGTTTTCCAGCTGAGCCACAATGTAAGCCTTGTCAAACTCCGGACCGGTCGGAGCATTCTTAATTTTTTCTAGCGTTGCTTGTGCCTTCGCAGTCATGGTTGGCACTGGCGTGCCGAGTTCCTTTAGCACGGTCGTCACAGCGATCGCTTCGGTCAGTTCAAATCCGGCGAACTCCTTGGCGTCGGCCTTGGACGCGCGCTCGACCGCGATCTTGCTTGTCGCCAGCGAAAGTTCTGCACGACCAATGACAGCCATCCCGAACTCTTTCACATTGCTGGGGTTCATCATATGGGCACCGGGATCAGTGCCAACAGTAGGGTTATCCTGCGCGAGACTATTGGCAGCGGACGAGAGCGTTACGCCTGCAAGCCCAAGGCCGGCGGCGGTTGCGCCTTTGAGAAAACTGCGACGGTTAGCGCTCATAAGGTTTGGCTGGTTCTGACCTGCGGTCACAACTTCTTTCATAAAGCTCCTGGGTTAAACAATTGCCGTTGATGTGTATCGAAGAGTGGAAATGCCTGCGAGGGTCCGCAGGAGTAGGGTGCCCACCCTTGAGACTAGGAGTAAACTGAAGATATGGCAAGAACGCACAAAGAAGTGGGGTACCCACCTGAAAGTAAGGCTAAGGAACCACGCGGGCACACGAAAGAGGACTGGTCGGCCGACGCGGCTGAAGAAGCTTTCAAACTCATAGAGGGGCGCTGGAAAATGATGATCCTCTTCCATCTTTTCGACAAGGAGATGCTGCGCTTTTCAGAGCTTGAGCGTGCGATCCCTTTGGCTTCACAGAAGATGCTCATCCAGCAACTTCGCGATCTTGAGCGAAATGGAATCGTAAAGCGCACCATCTACCCTCAGGTGCCTCCAAGAGTGGAGTACAGTCTGACGGACCTGGGGCAGGCACTCCGCCCAGCACTCCATGAACTCGTTCAATGGGCGAACTTAAGGAGGAAGAGGGTGTCGGGTTAAACCTTCCCTCTCCCAGTAGTCGCGGGCTATCGTTACGACCGTTTCAAAGGTCCATAGCGCTGCTGCGTTACAGCCCCAGGCTGTCGTTGACCGCGACGGCGATTTCCTGCTCGGACCCCAGGTAGCGTTCCGTCGTCTGGATCGAGGAATGCCCGAGCAGAAATTTGATTTGTTCGAGGTCGCCGCCCGCCTTGCGGCAGAGTTTCGCACAGGTGCGGCGCAGGTCGTGCGCCCCGAAACGCTCGATGCCGATCTGCTTGGCTGCCTGCTCGACCACGCTCCACACCGCCCAGTCGCTCAG
>CAXTSA010000132.1:0-7455 GCA_964246755.1 uncultured Acidobacteriaceae bacterium | reverse complement strand
GGTGACCCGGCCGAAGCGCCTGGCCACGGCGGCGCAGCAAGCTGCCGAGGGGCGATTTTTTCATCGACTTAAAGGCTGAAAACCGCCTGCGCGGCTGGCGGCCACTCCGTGGCATTTTGCGTGATGCTTGTTCCCGAAGCAACGCGAGCACCATGCTAAGTGGCACGAAGTGCCCGCTAGCCGCGCAGGCGCTTTTCGGCCTTTACAATCAAAGGAGCAATGGCTTACCAGGTTTTAGCTCGCAAGTACCGCCCGCAGCGTTTTTCCGACGTTATCGGGCAAGACCACGTCACACGCACACTCGGCAACGCGCTCGAACAGGATCGCATCGCCCACGGATACATCTTTTCCGGTCATCGCGGTATCGGCAAAACCACCATCGCGCGTATCCTCGCCATGGCGCTGAACTGCCGCCGCACCATCGGCTCGCCGGAGCGGCCCACCTATGAGCCGTGTGGAACATGTGAGAGCTGCACGGAGGTACGCGCGGGCAATGCGGTCGATGTGATCGAGATTGATGCCGCGACCAACCGCGGCATCGACGAAATCCGCGAGCTGCGCGACGCTGCCCGCTACCGCCCGGCGCGCGACCGTTACAAGATCTACATCCTGGACGAAGCGCACCAGATCACCGATGCCGCTTTCAATGCCCTGCTCAAGACGCTCGAAGAGCCGCCCGACCATGTCGTGTTCATGATGGCGACGACGCAGCCCGAAGACATCCTGCAGACGATCCGCTCACGGTGCCAGCACTTTTCGTTCCACGCGGTCAAGTTCAACGCGATTCTTGAGCAGTTGCGGACGATTGCCGGCGACGAGCAGGTGAAGGCTGAGGACGAAGCGCTCGCGCTGCTGGCCGAGGCCGGAGATGGATCGATGCGCGACGCACTTTCGATCATGGACCAGGCGATCGCGTCGGCGCCACTGCAGGACGGGCGACCGAAGCTCGAAGCGGCGCCGATTCGCGAGCTGATGGGTTCCATGCCCAACGCGGTGTTCGCGCGGCTGCTGGAGTCGGTGAGCGAGAACAACTCGGCCGCCGTCCTTGCCGAGCTGGATCGGCTGCTGGGCGCGGGGAACAGCCCATCGCAGATCGCCCGGCAGTTTGTCCGCTATCTGCGCAATGTGCTGATGGCAAGAATCGGCGGCGAGGGGACGGAGCTGCTGCAGATCTCGCCCGATGAGCGGGCGCGCGCCGCAGCCTCCGCGCTGCTATTTGGCGAGGAAGAGCTGCTGCGGTTTCTGCAGGTCATGATCCGCACCTTCGACGAGCTGAATTACCGGCAGGAGCAGCGTTTTCACCTGGAGCTTGGCGTGCTGAAGCTGGTGCATCTGCAGCGGCTGCTACCGGTCGAGGAGTTGCTGTCGCAGCTGGGCGGCGGCGGCCAGGCAGCTTCTCGCGCCACCCAGGTCGCGCCGGCTCGCAGCTTGCCTCTGCCAGCGGCAAAGGCGGCCCCGGCACCAATCCTGAAACCGGCTCCGGCAGCCGCACCGCCGGCGTTTTCTCCTTTTGAGAGAGACGCTCAACGCAGGACCGCTGCGGCTCCGCGCGCGCAAACCTCGGTTGAGACACCTTTTCCTGCGCCGCCTAACCCGGCTCCAGTGGCCTCCCTAGACAGTCCACAGGGCTCCAACGCATATGCTCCCGTGTCACTTCCGATCGCGTCCGCAGCTGAGCGAACCTTGCCGCCCAGCCCCGAGTCGAGGCCCGCGCCGGTGACCGACCCGGCAGCCCCGCCTGCGCCGCAGCCCCCGACAGGCAGCCTCGACCTCGAAGCCATGCGCGAGGCGGCTTCCGCCGCGCTGGAAGCCGCGGGGCACACCACGGCGGCAACCCTCGTGAGCGCGGGCGCCTGGACGGAAACATCCGAAACGGTCCGGGTAGAGGTAGCCGCAAAAAAAACCATGCTCGGCCTCACCATGAACGCGGAGGCTGAGAAGATCGTCAAAGCCGCGGTGCGGCCTCATGCGGGCCAGCCGCCTAAACCGGTGCAGTGGGTTCCGGGCGAGGGCGGCGGCGCGGCGAAACCCGCGACGCGGTCCGCGCCCACCGGCAGCGTACAAGCGCTCGCGCTTGAAAACCCGCTCGTACAGCAGGCCCGGGAACTCTTTCAGGCCGAGGTGCGGAGCGTGGTCGATTTGCGCGGCAAACCTTAAGGAGCTCGAAGAAATGGACATGAGCAAGATGGAAGCGATGCTGGCGCAGGCCCGGCAGATGAGCGAGGTCGCTGGTGAGCAGCTGGCCAAGGTGACGGTGGAAGGCTCGGCCGGCGGGGGTGCCGTGCGCGTGCGGATGAGCGGCAAGAAGGAAGTTCTGGGCGTAACGCTGGACCCGTCAGTGCTGGGTGCTTTCGCTTCGCCGGACGATTTGCAGATGCTCGAAGACCTGCTGAGGGCCGCGTTCAACGATGCAGGCCGCCGCGCCGACGAGTCCGCAAGCGGCAGCATGGCGGGCATGCTGGGCGGTCTCGGCCTGCCCGAAGGTCTTTTGTAACACCGAATTCACCCAGGAGTGTGCGCCCATGCCGCCGCGTTTCGCCGAACCCATGTCGCGCCTGATCGAGGAGCTGCGCAAGCTGCCCGGGGTGGGCGCGAAGAGCGCGCAGCGGTACGCATTTCACATCCTGCGGTCGAGCGCCGAGGACGCGGGCGCGCTGGCGGATGCGGTGCGCGCGCTCAAGCGTGAACTGCGGCTCTGTTCGCGCTGCAACAACGTGACCGATGTGGACCCATGCGTGTTTTGCGAGAGCCCGACACGCAATGGGCGTCTGGTGTGCGTGGTGGAGGAGCCGACCAGCATCGACACAGTAGAGCGCACACGCAGCTACAACGGCGTGTATCACGTCCTGCATGGGACGCTGTCGCCGCTGCACGGGGTAGGGCCGGAACATCTCCGAACCGCGAACCTGTTGGCCCGGGTGGAGCGCGGCGACCTGGACGAGGTCATTGTCGCGACCTCCCCGACGATCGAGGGCGAAGCAACCGCCGGCTACCTGCTCGACCTCTTGCGTGCGGGTGAGCGGAGGGCCGACGGGGCAAACGGCCGGACGCTGCGCATTACGCGCATCGCTACCGGCGTCCCCGCGGGCAGCGATATCGAGTATGTGGATGAGGTTTCGATGGCGCGGTCGCTTGAGGGTCGGCGGGAGCTGTAGAGAAACTCTGATTAGGAGTCTCAGGGATCTGCATCGGCACTCGATACAAGAGGCTTGCCTATGAGAGCCGAGGCTTGATCAGAGTTTCCCTAAGCTCTTCCTCGCATCCGCGCGAGGGCCGTTTGAGCTCTTTACGAACGCAGCCGTGCAAGCAAGTCCTGCGGGTGCACCGGCTTCGCGAGGATCTCAAACTCGTGCCCCTGGGACCGCGCGCGATCCAGCAGATCGGCCGTAGCTGCCTGGCCTGAAAACAGGAGGATTTTGCAAGCGGGCAGCATGCCACGAATCTTAATGGCGGCATCGATGCCGTTCAGGTCGGTCATGATGACGTCAGAGATGACCATGTCGGGCTCGAGGGTTCGCGCGGTCTCGACCGCTTTTTCGCCGCTGTAGACAGCTGTTGCCTGGAAGCCGCTCTGATTGAGAATGATCGCCAGCGTATCCGCGATCACCCGCTCATCATCTGCCACCAGAACCTTGGGCTTTACCGAAGTTTCCTGCATGCGTTCCTTTGATCCTCTCCCTCAAAACCGGTTGACGTCGCTCTTTAGACGTCTGCCGGCGAAAACAAGAAACACTTTCTTTGGGCAATGATACGCTGGCTTGGACGTGTGCGCTTTACCCTCCAACCATCCTTGCCAATGACACTGGCTGCGTAGCGCAAGACGCAGCCGCCCGGGGAAGCGGGCCTGCCGAAATCTTGCCGCGACTGGAGCGAGGCACACCATGGCTGAAGACGCGATCATCCGTGCTGAAAAGATTGAGAAGTACTACGCGCAGCCCAGCGAGAACCGCATTCAGGTCATCTCGCCGACCAGCCTCTCGATTGTGCCGGGCGAGATCGTTGCGCTGCTCGGGCCCTCCGGCTCGGGCAAGTCGACACTGCTGCGCATGCTGGCCGGGCTCTCGAAGCCCTCGGGCGGCGAGGTGTTCTGGCACGGCAAGCCGATCCGTTCGCAGAGTATTAATGTTTCGATCGTATTTCAGAGTTTCGCGCTCTTCCCCTGGCTGACGGTCTTTGAAAATGTCGAGGCGCCGCTGAAAGCGCGCGGCATGGCGGCGGGGGAGCGTCGCGAACGGGCGCTCAAGATCCTTGACACCGTCGGGCTCGACGGTTTCCAGAGCGCGTACCCGAAGGAGCTTTCAGGCGGCATGCGGCAGCGGGTGGGCTTCGCGCGGGCGCTGGTGGTCGAGCCGGAAGTGCTGTTTATGGACGAGCCCTTCTCGGCACTCGACGTGCTGACGGCCGAGAATCTGCGCTCGGAGTTGCTGGAGCTGTGGGCTAAGAAAACGATTCCGACCGAAGCGGTTTTTCTGGTCACGCACAACATCGAGGAAGCCGTGCTGCTGGCTGACCGCATCATCGTGCTGGGGCGCAACCCGGGCCATGTGCGCACGGATTTCAAGGTCACGCTCGCGCACCCGCGCGACCGCAAAAGTGGGCCGTTTACACAGCTCGTCGATTACATTTACAAGGTGCTCACCCGGCCGGATGTGACGCCGGAGGTTCCTCGGCTGAACGCGGGACGGCCGGTGCGCGACCAGCGCCAGATGAAATACGAGATGCTGCCTCACGCGCGCCCCGGCGGCATCGCGGGGCTGCTCGAGATGATCATCGACATGAGCGATGCGACGGGCCGCGCCGATATCTACCGGCTCGCCGATGAGCTCGCCTTTGAGATCGACGACCTGCTGCCGATCGTCGATGCGGCGCAGCTGCTTTGCTTCCTCAAGGTCGAGGAGGGCGATGTGGCGATTACGCCCGAAGGCCGGGCCTTTGCCGAGTCCGAGATCCTGGCGCAGAAAGACCTGTTCCGCAAGGCCGCGATTGACCACGTGCTGCTGCTGCGACAGATCACCCGCGCGCTCGACAACAAAAACGACCACACGGTGCCGGAGGAGTTCTTCCTCGACATGCTGGACGAGCAGTTCTCGGACGAGGAAACGCGGAAACAGCTTGAAACCGCGATCAACTGGGGCCGGTATGCCGAGCTGTTCGACTTCGACGGAGGACGCCGCCGCTTTACCCTGCCTGAAAACGAGGAGGAGGAAGAGGAAGAAGAGATCGAGCGGACGGAGGCTGAGTGAGCGAGCCGAATCAGCCCCGACTCGCATTTTCCCGCGCGCTGCTGGTGGAGCGATCGTGGCCGGTGGTGCTCGACCTGGGCGTCGGCGCGGCGCTGCTCGCGGCCTTCTACGGGGTGGTGCTGATCGGCCGCTACTGGGCGTCGGGCGCGGTGCCCGAGGTGGCGATTTCGCTCTCGCCCATTCGTCTACCGGCATACGCCTTTTATTCCTGCGTACGGATCTTTCTCGCGTACCTGCTGTCGCTGGCTTTCGCGATCGGCTACGGGTACCTCGCCGCCTACAACAAACGCGTGGAAGCGCTGCTGATCGCGACCCTCGATATCCTGCAGTCGATTCCGGTGCTCTCGTTCCTGCCCGGCGTGATGCTGGCGCTGATTTCGCTGTTCCCCACGCGGCAGATCGGCATCGAGCTGGGCGCGGTCATCGTCATCTTCACGGGCGAGGTCTGGAATATGGCATTCTCCTTCTACGCCTCGCTCAAGTCGATCCCGCGCGAGCTGCGGGAGGCGTGCAAGATCAACCGCTTCTCGCCGCTGCAGCGGGCGTTTCAGCTCGAGCTGCCGTTTGCCGCCATCGGTCTGGTCTGGAACTCGATGGTCTCAGTCGCCAACGGCTGGTTCCTGCTGATGATCTGCGAGATGTTTCCGCTCGGCTCGCGGCACTTCCGCCTGCCGGGGCTCGGCTCGTACCTGCAAACCGCGGCGAACGAGGGCGACTCGCGCGCTACGGTATATGGCCTCGTGACCGTTGTCGCGATCATCGTAGCGACGGACCAGCTGCTGTGGCGGCCGCTGATCGCGTGGTCCGACAAGTTCAAGTTTGAGAATGTCGAAGGCGCCGACCGCTCGCGCTCGCCGATCCTAGACCTGCTGCGCCGCTCCAACATCCTGGCCTGGGTGGGCGAGCGCACGGTGGAGCCGCTTTCCGAGCGCGTGTACGCGTCGGTGGCTCGCGGCGAGGAAAAACGCGCCGGCGCCCTGCCGGACGCGGACAATGGGCGCCGGTCGTCGCTGGCCACCGCTGTCCTGGGCGTTTTCCTGCTTCTACTCGCCGGGGTCGCCATCTGGAAGGCGTCGCTGCTGCTGCGCGGCATGTCCGGCGCTGAGTACCGACACCTCGGCGTGGGCGCGGCGGCCACCTTTGCGCGGGTCATCCTCGCGCTTGCGCTTGCTGCCGCCTGGACCATTCCCGCCGGCGTCGCGAGCGGCTTCAACCCACGCCTCGCCCGGCTTGCCCAACCTCTCGCCCAGATCGCCGCAAGCTTTCCCTCGACCGCGCTGTTCCCTTTCATCCTGATCGCGCTGATCCACGCGGGCTCCGGCCTGGGCATCGACGCGGTGCTGCTGATGATGCTCACCACCCAGTGGTACATCTTCTTCAACGTCATAGCGGGAGCCATGGCGATCCCGACCGATCTGAAGGAAGTATCCGCGCTGTTCGGCTTTACACGCTGGCAAAGGTGGCGCACGCTGATCCTGCCGGGCATCTTTCCCTACCTCATCACCGGGTTGATTACCGCGTCCGGCGGTGCATGGAATGCCTCGATCGTGACAGAGATCTTCACGCTGCGCGGGCAGACGCTCTCGACGGTCGGCCTCGGCGCCGACATCAGCCGGGCCAGCGACACCGGCTCCTACCAGGTGCTGCTGATGGCGACGATCATCATGGCGCTGATCGTGGTCACGATCAACCGCCTGCTGTGGCGCCCGCTTAACAAGCTGGCTGAGACCAAGTACCGCTTGGAGTGAAGCTCGCTTCCGGTGGGAGCCGGTGTTTTGGCTCAGCGCGTTAGGATGACTCGCAAAAGGCGAGCAGCAAACACGAGCGGCATGAGGTACCATCATCTGGCCCCGATGCAAATCACTCGCTTCCAAAAGCTGCTCACTACGATTTTCGTGCTCGCCGCGGCGCTGATCGCCGCCAATGCCTGGCTCGCCTTCCACGCCGAAGACGTACTCGCCACCTCGGAGTACTGGGTTACGCATAGCCTTGAGGTGCTGACCAACCTCGAGCGATCGCTGCACACGGCCGCAGACGCCGAATCGGGCGTACGCGGGTACGTGCTTACCGGCGATACGGCGTACCTGGGCGGGTTCACCTACGCTCGATCTGCCCTGCCGCCCGAGTTCCAGCTGCTGGAGAATCTGACCGCCGACAACCCGGCGCAGGTCGCACGGCTGAAGCATGCCGACGCGCTCGCACAGAAGAAACT
>CAXTSA010000131.1:0-7765 GCA_964246755.1 uncultured Acidobacteriaceae bacterium | reverse complement strand
CCAGATTGCCCCGCGTCCGCCCGGCGCCCGCGCCCCCCACCCGGAAGAACACATCGTCGAGGGAGATGGGGTCGTTCGCGTGGCGCTTGCCCCTGCCTTCCGGCCCCACCTCGAGCAGCACCGGCGACTCCACCGCGCCGGCATCGAACAGCAGCCCGGCAATCACGATCCCGTCCGCGTCCGCGGTCGTCATGGCCGGGGTGCCGCGGGTCGGCTTCAGCGTCGCGAAGCCCAGTCCCAGCACCACCGTGTCCGGGTTCGTCACGTGGATCGGCTCCGTCAGCTCGTACACGCCGGGCGTCAACAGCAGGTGCTTGCCCGCCGCAAGCTCCCCGTTGATGACCGCGGCCGCGTCGCCGGGGTGCGCGATATAGAAGCGGCTCAGTGGAATCGACTGCCCCGAGCTCCCGCCGGAACTCCCGCCGGAACTCGTGCCGGAACCCGTGCCGGAACCCCAGGTAACCCCCGTGGTGTCTCGCGCAAGCGCGGGCACGCGCACGCTATACCGGCCCGCTGCGTCCACCTCCAGAAAGGGCTTCTCCCGGATCACCGGGGTCTTTTGGACGACAGTGTCGGGCGGCTCGGGCCACGTGTCCGCTGGCGCATGCACGTCGCCGACAAACACCATGTTCCAGTTCGCCCCCGTCCAGCGCCCCCACTCGGTGTTCCTCGAAATCCATTGCTGCTGCGTGCCGGAGTCCACCGTGCCATCAATCCGGTCGTCTGCCATCCAGCCGCCGCTCGCCCATCCATGCGCCTGGTTCAACACCATATTCCCGCATACATGCATGCGGCGAAAGGGCACGGCCTGCGAGACCGCCCACTGCATCGTGCCGCCGGCCGGCGTGACGGAGAAGTTTTCAGCCGCCCTCCAAAACGTCGTCGTGGCATTGTCATGGGGCGCGCTCGCGTCGGCGTGCACATTGCCGGCGATGTGCACCGCATCGGGCGAAGACCCAAGGCCAAGCACCTCGGTGTAGAAGCCGACCGGCACATCGACCGTGTACTCACCCGGCAGAAACAGCAGCGCATAGCGCTCGGGGCCAAATTCGTTGCGGCGCTCGGTCGAATAGACCGCGTCGATCTTCGCCTGGATCGCCGAGGCGGGCATCGACGGGCTGAAGACGAGCGTGTTCGGTCCGAAGTCGGGATGCCCCGGCGCGGAAGCCCTGACAGACTGGGCGCAGCAAGCCAGCGGCATACAAAAGCCAAACAGCGCCAGCCCCGCCCGGCGAACCGCGCCGCTCATTCTCTTCTCCATCTCCTGCCTCCTCCATCGTTCGCGGCCGCCAAGCCCACGTTCGCCCGCGGCGTTCCCGCACTCGCGTCTCCGCGACAAGCCCACCGCGACCGCGGCACTCTCGAACCCGAGTCTAATTGCCGCGGCCCACGTTTCTCCTGCTCTGTTTTCCCTGAACAGGCGTTACCCTACTCCTGCCTGGAAACGGCGCCCGCAATGCGCAGCCTGGCAAAGCCACTCCCTTTCGCGAACCGGGAGCGAGCACAGGAGCAAGTATGGAAAACTTCTCTCAGGACCTGCGTTACGCCCTGCGCCAGCTCTGGGCCGCCCGCGGCCTCACCGCCTTGGCTGTGCTGACCCTCGCGCTCGGCATCGGCTCCAACACCGCGCTGTTTACGGTTGTCGAGAGCGTCCTGCTCCGCCCCCTGCCCTACGCCCACGCCGACCGGCTCGCCTCGATCGGCCCCCGCCAGGACACCCCGTCCTTCTCGTCTACCTCGTGGCTCAACTACCGCGACATCCGCGACCAATCCCAGACCTTCGAGGCCGTCGCCGCCTTCATCCCCGACCTCAGCGTCCTTGAAAACAAGCAGGCCTCGAAGACCGTCGTCGCCGTCCGCGTCACGCCCAACCTCTTCTCCGTGCTCGGCGTCCAGCCGCTGCTGGGCCGCGTCTTCACCCCGGCCGAGGGCCAAACCGGCGGCGCCCAGGCGGCTCTGCTCTCCGAAGGCCTGTGGCGCCAGGACTTCCACGCGGACCCCGCTGTGGTCGGCCGCACGGTCAAAATCGGCGGCATCCCCCGCACCGTCGTCGGCGTCATGCCCGCGGCGCTCCGCTTCCCGGAGCAGGACGGCTCCGCCATGGCGAGCGGCCTCTGGCTGCCCCTGCAGCCGACCGCCCTCGCGCTGAACCTGCGCAGCTGGGACTTCATTCAAATCGTCGGCGAGCTGCGCACCGGCGTCACCATCGCTCAGGCGCAGTCCGAGCTCGACGCCATCGCCGGGCGCATCCGCCGCAGCGATCCCGATGAGAGCAGGCTGAAGCTCCAGGCCACCGCCTACCAGGACCTTCTCACCGGCTCCGTGCGCCCCGCCTTTTACGCCCTGCTCGGCGCCGTCGCGCTCGTCCTGCTCATCGCCTGCGCCAACGTCGCCAACCTGCTTATCGCGCGCTCGCTCGGCCGAAAGCAGGAGTTCGCCGTCCGCGTCGCCCTCGGCGCCGGCCGCTCCCGTCTGCTCCGGCAGTCCCTCACGGAGGGCGCGCTGCTCAGCATCCTCGGCTGCATCGGCGGTTTCTTGCTGGCCGCTCTCGCCCTCACCCTCGTCCACAAAATGCCCGACGAAGCCATCCCCCGCTCCTACTCCATCGGCATGCACTGGACGGTTCTGCTCGCGCTCGCCGCCATCGCCACCCTCACCACCGTCCTCTCCTCGCTGCTGCCAGCGCTGCTCGCGGCCCGCACTGACCCGCAGGCAGTGCTCCAGGCGGCCGGGCGCGGCTTAGGGGCGCGCTCCGGCGGCAGCGGCCTCACCCGCTGGCTGGTCATCGGCGAGGTCGCCCTCTCGAGCCTCCTGCTCATCGGCACCGGCCTGCTCTTCCACACCCTCTGGAATCTCGAACACGCGCCGCTCGGCTTCGATGCCACCCGCGTCACCACCTTTACCGCCATGCCCCCCACCTCCCCCGGCTTCGCGAGCAGGCCGGTCTCCACCGACACCGCCCACCCCCCCACCTCGCTCGCCGAGTCGGTCTACACGCCGGTGCTCGCGCGCATGCGTGCCGAGCCCGGCGTGCAAAGCGCCGCGCTGATTACCGAGACCCCCTTCTCCGGCGCCAACGTGCATACCGGCTTCGACATCCTCAACCAGCCCAGGAACACCTGGGGACACAACGCGCAGATCACCGCCGTCAGCGCCGACTACGCCCGATCCATGGGCATTGCCATCCTGCGCGGTCGCATGGTCGGCGACGGGGATACCGCGAATGCCCCCTACGTCATAGCCATCAACCAGACGCTCGCCAAAAAGTACTTCCCCAACAAGGACCCGCTCGGGCAGCAGCTCGACCTCGGCGGCAAAGACACCGGGATGCTCAAGCCCTACACGGTCGTCGGCGTCCTCGCCGACCAAGTGGAGAACCGGGTCGGCGGCTCCGTCGACCCACTCATCCTGGTTCCCTACGGTCAGGTGCCCACCACGTCGCTCTTCTACCAGGGGCTGCTCTCCACCGCCGTGAGCTTCGTGGTCAAAACCGGCGGCGATGTGCCGGTCGCCCCCGAAATGCGCGACGCCTTCCACGGGGTCGCCCCTGGCTTCGCGCTCGACGAGTTCCAGACCATGCAGAAGCTGGTCGATACCAGCATCTTTTCCGAGCGCCTCAGCCTGTATCTCACCGCCGCGTTTGCCGGGCTTGCGATCCTCATGGTGGTAGCCGGCCTATACGGCGTCCTCGCCCAGCTTGTGGGCTACCGCCGTCACGAGATCGGCGTCCGCATGGCCCTCGGCGCGACCCGCGAGAGCATGGCCCGGCTCATCCTCAAGCAGGGAAGCGTGCTCATCGGCACCGGCCTCGCGCTCGGCCTCGCGCTGTCCCTGCTACTCGGCCAGTCGGTCAAGAGCTTCCTCTACCACGTCGCGCCGGCGGACGCCTGGACCTACTTGGGCGTCATCCTGCTCTCGCTGCTTGTGGGCCTCCTCGCCTCGCTCCTCCCCGCCTACCGCGCCGCCTCCATCGAACCGATGGAGGCTCTGCGTGAACAATGACCGCGGTTCAGAAAGGGCCTCGCGCTAGCATGGATTCCGCCCGCCTATGAAGCACTCCCGCTACTCCACGCCGCTGCGTTTGCTGCTCGCGCTCGTTGCCCTGGCAGGTCTCCTGTACTGGGGCGCCGACACCCACGACCGCTTTCAGCTGGGGCTGCACTCCGACCAGATCGCCCGCAGCCCCTTCCATCTGGACAACGACACCCTCCGCATCACCAGCCTTGAGCCGGAGGCCGCACACGCCGGCTTAATCACCGGAGCCACCATCGAGTCGCTCAACGGCGTCCCCTATACCGGTCAGGCCCAGTGGAATGCGGTGAACAGTCCAGCGCAGCCGGGCGATGTCCTGCTCGTAAGCTTCCTTCGCCCCAACGGCGCGCACGACACGGCACGTATCCCGCTTGTCGCCCAGCCGCCGCGCCCGGGCATGCCCACAGGGCCCAGCCAGACGTGGCAGAACTTCGCTCTGTTCGGCCTCATGCCGCTCGTCTGCATGCTGGTCGGCTACTGGGTCGTGTTCGCTAAGCCGGATGACCCCAATGCCTGGTTCCTGCTCTTCCTGCTGCTGTTCCCCGGGGACTTTTTCTCTTACGGCAACGGTCTGGCTACGGGCGGCTGGCTGGCCTTCCGGCGCTGCTACTTCGAGCTGCTGCATGCGATCTGCCCGCTGGCGCTGCTGCTCTTTGCCGTCTATTTCCCGGAGCGCTCGCGCATTGACATAAAGCTGCCCTGGCTCAAGTGGGCCATCATCGGCCCCAGTCTGCTTTGCGACTTCGTGTTCTTCCGCCAGAGCTATGGGCGCTATTACGCTGCGGGCAATCCGCCGTGGCTCGCTCACACAGCAACGACGGCAACCCACATCACGGACGTTCTTGGCTTAGCCTCGTTCGTCCTCTACCTGGCCTTGCTCTTCGACAAATCCCGAACGGCCTCGACCGAGGATGGCCGGCGCAGACTCCGCGTCCTGCTCACTGGCACGGGAGCCGGCATCGGCGCGCTGCTGACAGCCTTTGTGCTCTTGCCCGCCGCAGGCTACTCGCCCAACGCCCCCGGACACGTATGGCTCGCCTATCTCGGCTCCGCCCTCTTCCTCCTCGCCCCTCTCACCCTCGCCTACGTCATCCTCGTTCAGCGCGCCATGGACGTCCGCATCCTCATCCGCCAGGGCACCCGGTACGCGCTTGCCAAGACAAGCGTCTGGATCATCCTCGTCGGCCTCATGACCCTGGTCTCCTACAACCTGCTCATGTCCCTGCTCGCCCACCAGCAGGGAGCGCAGAGCAAACTCTGGCAGGCCGCGCTCTTCCTCCTGCTCCTCTTCCTGCTCGGCCTCGGCTTCCGCAAAGACTCGACCAACTGGCTCGACCGCAAGTTCTTCCGCGAAGCCTACGACTCCGAGCTCGTCCTCAGCCAACTCTCCGACGAGGTCCGCCGCTACACTGAGAGCGGCCCGCTGCTCCAGACCGTCTCCCGCTGCGTCGCCGAAACCCTCCACGTCTCCCGCATCGTCATGCTCCTGCGTACCGGCGCGGAGTTCACCCTCGCCCAGTCTGTCGGCGCCTTTCCTCCAGAGCCCGGCGCCCTCGCGCTCACTTCATCGACCATCCGCCGCCTCAACAACAGCAGCCAGCCCGCGCAGCTCTACCGCCAGTCTCCCGATGCCTGGTACCTGCTCGCCGGTATCGCCGAACGCCAGACCCTCGACCGCCTCGGCGCCGAGCTCCTGCTCCCCCTGCCCGGGCGCGACCGCCTCATGGGCATCATGGCCCTCGGCCCCAAACAGTCCGAGGCCGCCTACTCCAAATCCGACCTCCACCTCCTCCAGCTGCTCGCCAACCAAACCGGCATGGCGCTTGAAGTCAGCGAGCTGGCCCACTCCCTCGCCCGCGAAGCCGCCCAGCGCGAGCGCGCCAACCGCGAGATGGAGATCGCCCGCGAGGTGCAGGAGCGCCTCTTTCCCCAGTTCATGCCCAGGCTCCCCGGCCTCAGCATCGCCGGTCACTGCCGCCCCGCGCAGGGCGTCGGCGGCGACTACTACGACGTCTTCCCCCTCGCGGACGGCCGCCTCGGCCTCGCCATCGGCGACGTCTCCGGCAAAGGCATCTCCGCCGCCCTGCTCATGGCCAGCCTCCGCGCCTCCCTGCGCGGCGTCGCCATCGACAACCCACGCGACTTCGCCAGGCTCATGGTCAAGGTCAACCAACTGGTCTACGAGTCCTCCGCCGACAACCGCTACGCCACCTTTTTCTTCGGCGCGCTCGACCCCCGGACCCTCACCCTCGAGTGCGTCAACGCAGGCCACAACGCCCCGTTGGTGCTGCGCCGGCGCGACGGTGCACTCCCTGAAATCCTCCGCCTTGAAGCCGACGGCCCCGTCGTCGGCCTGCTCCCCTTCGCCCCCTACAGCGAGCAGCGCCTCCAGCTCGCCCCCGGCGACCTGCTCGTCTCCTACACCGACGGCATCAGCGAAGCCATGACCCGCCACGACGAAGAGTGGGGAGAAGACCGCATGATGGCCGCGGCCGCCATCGCCTCAGCCGACCACTCCCCCGCCGACGAGGTCCTGCGCGCCATCTTCGCCCAGGCCGACAGCTTTACCGCGGGCGCCCCGCAGCACGACGACTTGACGCTGCTCATCGTAAAGCTCGATGGAAAGCTCGATGGAAAGCTCGACCCGAAATCAGACGGGAAGCTCGACGAGCGATAACCCCTGCAACGCTCCCTCACCGGAGCTGCCACGTGTCGCCCGCGCGGAGCGCAACAACCTCCCGGCTGTCCAGAGACGCGAGGCGCCCCGCGTCTCTGAAGCGCTCCGCCGGCTCCTCATACGGTTCATCCGTCAGCTGGAACGTGCCCCAGTGGATCCCCAGGACCTGCTTCGCTCCGCAATCCAGGGCAATCCGCACAGCCTCCTCAGGGTCCGCATGCTGCCGGTCCATAAACCACCTCGGCGCGTAAGCCCCGATCGGCAGGATCGCAACCGCCGGCGGCCCAAAACGCTCCCCGATCTCGCGAAAGATCGCTCCATCCCGGTACGCGGTATCCCCGGCACAGTACACCACGCCGGCAGCCGTTTCCAGCACAAAGCCGCCCCACAACGCCATCCGCCGGTCGCCCAGCCCGCGAGACGACCAGTGGTAAGCCGGCACAATCGTAGCCCGTACCCCCCGCGGCAGCGCGAAGCTCTCCCACCAGTCGCCCGTCGTTACCTCCACCTCCGGAGCCGCTCTGCGAATCACACCGTCGTTGCCAAGCGGGCTGATCACTGCAGGCCGGTGAGCGCTCCACAGCCGTTCGATCGTGTCCACGTCCATGTGGTCGTAGTGGTTGTGCGTGATCAGGACGCTGTCGATCGGCGGCAGGTCCTCCAACGCAACGGCCGGTGCGTTGCGCCGGCGCGGACCGATGCGCCCGAACGGGCTCGCCCGCTCCGCCCACACCGGATCGAGCAGGATGTTGCTCCCCCCAACCTGGATCAGCAGGGAAGCGTGCCCGATCGCCGTGATCGCGAGGCCGTCCACCCGCCACCGCAGGACGTCCAGCAGACTCTTGTCCGAGGTCGGCAGCCCGGGATGAAAGAAACGCTCGCCGTCAAAATGGTCCGACCGCGGTCCCTCGTAGTAGCGATTTGCCATGCTCCCCCACCCTCTATAGAACGCGCCGGCAACCCTGCCGTCCAGAGCGAACGAAGTGTCCTTCACCTCGGACTTAGGGCATTTTCACAGTAGGTGCGAGGTAAGGCGCTGCACTCCCCGCAGCTTTT